>JAESSU010000409.1 GCA_016763955.1 Phycisphaeraceae bacterium
CGCCGCGCAGGGCATTGGCATTGACCTTTTTTTTGGTGGCGGGGACTATGAACATAACCAACTTGCTAAGGGTGTAAAACCCATCGGTTCTAACGCGTTTTTGCCCATCACAATTCCGATCAAACTTCCGGGGGGCATGCTTAAAGAGATTTATCCTACGGACAACATCGGCGGCGAACCGCTTTATCATCCCAAGCTTTCATGGGCTGGTGTGGTGCTTGCAAGCTTTGGGATTATCTACAATACCGATGTTTTACAAATGCTAAATCTCGAATCGCCAGTCACTTGGTCTGATCTAAAAAAACCTAGTTATCAGGGATATTTGGCGCTAGCAGACCCTGCACACTCTGGCTCACTGGCTCAGACTTATAACACGATTCTTAGACGTGAAGGTTGGAACCAAGGTTGGGCATTACTACGCAGAATTTTTGCTAATAGCCGCTACTTTACATCCGGTGCGTCCAAAGTCCCCGTCGATGTTTCCTCCGGAGAAGCGGCAGCAGGAATGTGCATCGACTTTTATGGCAGGTATCAGGCGGGCGCGATCGGCAGCAATCGCATCGGCTACATTGATCCGCCTTTTGTCACAGCCGTCACCGCAGACCCCATTTCAATTCTCCGAGGTGCACCAAGCCCGCAACTCGCAAATGAATTCGTCATCTGGCTATTGCAAAAGGACTCGCAAAAACTCTGGCAACGAAAACTCGGTGAGCCCAACGGCCCGTTGCAATTTGAACTCCGTCGTCAACCCATTCGTCGTGACTTGTACACTCAAAACGAAATGAAACATTGGGCTGATCAGCAAATCAAACCCTTTGAAAACGCCCGCAAGTTTCCAAAGGGCACACCCAACTATTACAACTATGTCGCTCCTGTTGCGCACAGCATGGCAATTGATATTCACGAAGATTTATGTAAAGCATGGCGGGCATTAAACGCGAATCCGAACCACCCAAAGATCAAAAAAATGTGGGAGCTATTTGATGCGATGCCTGTGCCGTTGCAATTAAAATGGGACTCGATTGAGATTGCCCAGCAATGGGAACAGATCATTGAATCAGAAAATGATCCCCGCCGTGATCAAGTCGTAGTAAGTATGAAGTCTCATTACAATGCTTTGAAAAAGCGTTGGCAAGATCACGACCAAATGCTCAAAGACCGCCTAGTCTGGACGCTCTTCTTCCGAGAGAACTACCGCAAAATCGTGAAGATGGCTCATGAATAAATCTGTGATAGGTTGATCATGCGAGCCACAAAAGCGTTGTTGTTACAACAGTATTGTCATTAGAAGAGCATGGGTGTGTCGTCGTCATCGGACTTTTTTTTGTCGGATGTGCTGTCGGAAGAGGATTGAGGTTCTTCATCAGGTTGATCCTGATCCTCTTCTTCAACCTCGGTATCGTCTTCCTCTTCTGTAACTAACTCTTGGACGTTAGCGTCGGTTGCTTCTTCTTCTTCTTCTTCGTCGTCGTCGTCGTCATCGTCATCAACCAATTCCTCTTCGGACTCTTCATCATCAGCATCGGTTTCAATGGGATCATTTTCCGGGGCTTCCGGGGTGTCTTCAGATGAATCTTCATCAATGGCATCGACGCTGTCGGTTGCTTGCTCGTTTTCTTCTTCGAGCTGCTCGTCGTTGATGGTTACTTCGTCAGCGAGTTGCTCTGATTCCGTGGCATCTAACACTTCTGGCTGTTGCGCGGTATCAACTAAAGTGACGGTTTCTTGGGATGCGGTATCGTTCGTATTCTCTTCGACAGTTGTGGGCTGCGTTTGGCCTTCTTGATATTCTTCGTCTTCAAGGGTTGGGCCCATGTTGACGTTGGCAAGGATGGTGGTTCCGCCGTAGACATATTGTCCTTGTTCGACGATGACTTGCGGATTAAAGCGAGCGGGGATGTAGAGTTCAGTGGTTGATCCGAGTTTGATAATGCCGATGCGTTGGCCGCGTTGGATTACTGCGCCTGTGTTAATGGTGCAGCAGATGGTTCGGGCGCAAAGTCCTGCAACTTGTCTTACTGCTGCCACGATATCACGGCGGATGGGGTGTGCGAAGATTAGCAGGTTGTACTCGTTGACTTCTGCTGATTTAGGGTTGAGCACATTTAGATGCTCGCCGGGTTTATGGGTGATGGAGGTGACCACGCCATGGATGGGGGATCGGTTGATGTGGACATCAAAGACACTTAGGAAGATTCGCACACAGATAGCTGGGCCGTTAAAGGGTTCGAAGAATTCGACTTCGTGGATGGATGAGACTTTACCATCAGCGGGTGAAACCATGATTCCGCGTTGGGTGGGGATCGGTCGATCTGGGTCTCGAAAAAAGAGCATTAGGCCGAGTGTGGCAATGATCAATGGGATTGATAACCACCACCATCCTGCGAGGATAGCGGTTGCGGATAACAGAAGACCGATCACAAGGATGGTCGTCCACTCGGATTTGGCGTGTGGGCTTAGCATGGTAGTTTCGTGAGCAAGATTTTAACGAGCGAGTTTCGGTCCGACAACCATACCAATGATTCCGAACAGAATACTTGCGCCCAATAGTCCGCCGCAGTAGGTGTAAAGCGAACTGGAGTTTTCTGCAATCATTGGGATCAGGACGCTAGTTCCTCCATAAAGGGCTGATGTCATCACCATAAAGATTGCGACGAGTGCGATAATCGCGACGCTGAGCATGCCGCTGGTAAAGCCGCTCCATGCCGGATCAAAAGGTTCAGCGGGGATCATGTTCATGCCCGCAGGCGTTTGTGCGGCACGTTTATTAGCGGGTGCTGCTTCAACGATTGTTTCTATTGCGACGGCATCGTCGACGACTTGGGCTTCTGCGATGGCGGTTCCCATAGCAGAAGCGTTTCCTGTTGCTGAGCTGATGGCTGATGCGTCAGCATGTGATGCTTCGAGTGTGACATCACCGTCGAACACGCCTGATGAGCCCGCTGCTGTGTCCATCTGTGAGTCGGTGAGACTTTCGCCTGCTGCGCTGCCGCCGGTGGGATAGATTTCATCGAGCAGTTCTGCACCAAGGCTTGTGTCGTCACTTTCGCGTGTTAGGTCCAGAAGACCACTACCTGATCCGATGGAATCTAAAGAGAGATCATCATCATCTGAAATGCCCGGTTGGGTGACGATGGTCGCAGCCATGGGGTCTGCTTCGTCTACTTCACCTGCGTCGAATACGCTGATGCCGGTGGATTGTTTTGTGTTTTCAACTTCGTGGCTTGTGGGGTTGTCTTTAAGGTTTAGTGAGTCTGCACCCGCGGCAGATCCGCCTAAGTCATCTAAGGCTAGCCCAAGTCCGCTAGAACCTTCTTTAGGGTCTAGGTTCAGTTCCATATTGGTGTCTGTTTGGGCAAGTGTGATGTCGTCAGTGTCATCTGAGAAATTGGTGTCATCTAGGCTGAGGCTGATCCCCGAACCCGCGGCATTGACATCAAGGCCTGATCCGATTTCGCTTAATCCGATGTCATCAAGTCCGGTGCCTGTACCTGTGGCTTGCATGCCTAGACCGCTTTCACCAAGTCCTGTTGCAGAAAGGCCGATGTCTGAACCGCCACTAAGTGCGCCTGTGTCTGAAAGGGGCATGCTTGTATTGCCCGCAGAGTCCTTAGGTGTGTTTATTTCACCTGTATCATCTAGGCCTGTGTCTGAAAGGGGGATGATGCCTGTTCCGCCGGAGCCATCAAGGCTAATTGCGCCCGTATCTCCGGAGTCATCTAATGAGATCATGCCCGTATCATCACTGCCTGCAATGGACAGATCGCCTGTATCACCGAGGTTGAGGTTGCCTAGTGTGCCTGTGTCATCAAGGGAGTTAAGGGCACTATCACCTGAGAGTCCGATGGAGTCGCCCATGGATTCGTCGCTGGCAGCTAGTGTATCGACTTGGCCACGTTTAAACAGTAGTTTGTCACGGTCACGGAATGGCTGTAATTCGCCTCGGCTGACCATCTGTTTAAGACCAGCTTCGTCTACCCCGAGTTTCGCGGCAGCTTCTTCTTGGCTATAGAATTCCATTTTGGCCATTGGTGGATCTCCTGCCCAAAAAATTGAGCCAAGGCTTAAAGACTAATGTTGTCAACTTTAATAGTATGTTTATCGGTGAACCAGAGGTATCCGGTTGAGTTTGTTAAACTATTGAGGATTCAACCAGCTTAACCCGTGTACTTTAGATCAATTTTACCATCTGTACAACCCATAGGACAAGGCCGTTGGCAAACTTTCTGATACGGGCGGTTCTCATTGTGAGCACAATACGTCAAACATATCGAAAATTGGGATAAAATGGGGGGTGCAGAGTTGACAACGAGCTGAGCATTGCACATAATGCGTTGCTCACCGCGAATTCAAGAGGAATTAGATATGGATATCCAAATCGGCACTAACGTTCAAGTCAAGGTTGTTAAGCAGCCTACAAACGAAGCCGCTGTTAAAACACTACGTCGTGTCCTTGCTAAGGATGCAGTTATCAAGGAAGAAAAGAAGCGTTTGGACAAGGTGGCTGATGCTAACCTCAAGTTCAAGTCGCGTGGCGGTCGTCTTTGGATTCAACGTATGGTCAAGATTCACCCTGTTAAGGGTGTTCTAGGCGAACAAGGCGTTGTCTTTGCAAGTGCAGACGTGATTGCTGATCTTAAGAGCGTGGCTCGATTTGTCGAAGTCAGCCCTGCCTAATCGAAGCTCACCGCTTCGCTTGACGATCTATTAAGAAAACAGAATATAGCAAGACCCGTGTTCTACTTGAACGCGGGTCTTGTTCTTTACGCTAAGTTCGAGTTCTGTTTGGAACCCCTGTTTTGTGTGAAGACGAGGCTACTTAAGTGTGCTTAATCCCAGATATCAGTATGCTAGGAGGTTGTCATCGCTGAATTGATGGTCTTGAAAAAATTCTTGCCCCAAGTATCTCAAGATAACTTCCGGGGAGCCCGCCGGAATCTGCTTGTGCAGCTTCTCGAGGCTTGTCTGAAATTCGTCAATGAATCCTGACGGTCTACAAGTGCTTTATTGCAGCTGTTTTGTATTGGATCACGATCAGCATTGTTACAGGAAATAGCTGCGACACTTCCGGGGGGGTGTGTCACTGATGCATCGCAAGATGCAATACGTGACGTTTTAGCTGCAATAAAAGACTAAGTGTTGCGACTGTTGTATGTGCTCATTGCGGTGGGCAGATCACTTTTGAGCCAGCAGGCAACGGCATCACAGGTATTTTCTAATGCGATATTCAGCCGGTCTTTTTGATCTTCGGTTAGGCGGCCAAGTACATATTTAACCTGCGGGATTCTGCCCCGAGGATCAATGCCCAAGCGAAGGCGTGGGTAATCTTGAGTCCCTAGTGCGCGTTGGATGTCGATAAGTCCGTTATGGCCGCCGGCTGAACCTGATGCTCGCAAGCGGATATTGCCTGCATCCAAAGCCAGATCATCAACCAGTACGATGAGTTGGGTTTGCGAGTTGAGTTTGTAAAAATTGATTGCTTCAGCGATAGCCACGCCAGACTTATTCATGAAAGTCGTGGGTTTGAGTAATAGCACACGTTCGCCGCTGATGTGTCCTTCAGCGGTGATTGAATGAAACTGTGATCGACTTGGTGTGAGGTTGAACTTTTTAATAAGTCGATCAATTGCTAGAAAGCCAGCATTGTGTCGGGTGTTTTCGTATTCTTTGCCGGGATTGCCCAAGCCTGCGATGATGTACATGTTTAAATTGTTCCGTCGTTAATAGAAGTCTCATTTGATGCTCATCAGGCATGGTCTTGCCCGTGATGAAAACGCTTGTAGGCATAAAACCCAAGGCGGGTGGTTCGGGGCCAAGGGTTGGGGGGCATCAGCAATAGAGACTATTGATAGTTGGTGTATATGGTACACAAAAAAAAGACCTCGCACCGTGGTACGAGGTCCTTTTATTGTATCTTTGAGATAGAAAAAGATTAGTCTTTTGCTTCTTCTTCCTTGGCGGGGCGACCGATGACTTCAGGTTCAGCATCGGTACCTTCGCCAGCTTCTTCTTCGGTGACTTCTGCCATGACGTGGATGACAGCGATGACGGCTTCACCGTCGGTCACTGCGGTGACACCTTCAGGAAGCTTCAGATCAGCGACGCTGATGGTTTCGCCAGCTTGCATGTCGGTTACATCGACGTTGATGAGTTCTGGAATGTTGTTTGCTTTGCAGGAAATTTCGATGTTCGTCTGCGGATGTTCGAGGATTGCACCCGCGGTCTTAAGGCCCACTGCATCACCTGAGATGGTCACGTCCAATTCGACGGTGATTTCTTCAGAGAGGTCCACGCGAGCAAGGTCCACATGAATCAGATGTGAACCAAGATGGTTCCATTGTATATC
>JAESSU010000410.1 GCA_016763955.1 Phycisphaeraceae bacterium
CGAGCGGGTTTGCGATAACGCAGACTCATTCGGGCGACGACAAAGTACGTGCCTTGTTTTTCTAGTTGAGCATAGGAAGTCCCATCACGACGAAGCATGTCCGTCCGCGCAATCTCCATCCACACTGGATAGGAAGCGTGATGTGCGACATTCATCGGGTCGCATTCACTGTAGCGCACACGGATGGGGGCTTGGATGACGTTTTGTGGTTTGGTTACTTTTTCAGCCATAATTCACCTGTTTTTAATGCGGGACACAATGCGCCCCGGAATTTTTTTCTGTGTTGCCTTGGGCGTTACACCGCAACCAAGTACAGAAACTTGTCAATCTTGGATCGTCATTTTCAACGGCTGCAAAAACCAACTCGAAGCAATGGTTGGCTTGGGAGTGGGCATTACAAAAGGTTTGCCTTCTGACAAAGAAGTTGCCCATGTTTGGCAAGCCTGGATTTCTGGCATGTCGAGCATCATCATAATAGTTTCTTGGGAGCTGTTGAAATAGTTCGCTAATGTTTGAAATTTCCCCAGTCGAACGAGGGTCACCATCGCAGCGATTTGAACGTCATAAATCTCAGGATCCATTCCGTTCAGATCTTTGATGCGAGCCATAAGCTGGTTGGTGAGTGTGTTTGTTTCAGGGGTTGGACCCATTTTACCAATCGCCCAGATGCCCGCTTCACGGACGGTACTGGGCGCACTATTTTTAGGAATCAGTTTGATCAATAACGGACAGGCAGGAGTGTACTTGGATTGACCGAGCCACTGTACCAATTGACTTAACACTAACGTATGCTCAGAAGCGTGTGTCTTTTTGATACGATCGAATAAACCTTGGCATATTTGCAAGGCTTGCTCACGTTTGGAGGAAACATTAAGCCAGCGAATTGCAGTGGCACAAGCAAGGCGAACTTCCATGTGAGGACTGTCTTGCAAAACGGTAAACAAAGCGTCGATTGAATCCTTCACACCTAGCTTGCCCAAGATGTAGGCAGCTTGTTCCTGTTCTTGCCAATTGCCCCGGACAAGTTGCTTGCGTGTTACGGCAATGATTTTATGAGATAGTTTTTTGTCAGTCCCTAATTTGATAAACGCATCACGCACGGTTTTGCGAATCGCCGGATGAACATCACCAAGCATGGGGGCAAGTTGATTCACACGCGGTGCAGTGATTTGATCAATTAAGTTTGTTGCAGCAAGTAAGCGTAATGAAGCGTCTGAGTGAACCTGCAAAGATCGGCTATGTGCCGCTAGGGTTTGAGGGGCAATCTTGTTTAATAATAAGGCGACTTGCAAAACATAGGCAGGCTCACTTTCTTGCAATTGAGACTGCAAAAATTTTCGAACTTGGCCCGAGTCATGCGATTGCAGGCAAGCGATGGCAGTGAGCTTACTGGTGAGATCACCTTGGACAAGGCTTTGGGCATCACCGAGTAAACCTTGCGTTGCAATTTGCCCCAGTGCTTTGGCTGTACTGAGTTTGAGAAGGGGACCTAGCGAGGGGGCGCCTAGTAGTTGCCGTAATGGGCCTTGTGCATTTTCAGGATGCAGGGTTGCAAGTTGCTCCAAGGCACTATGGCGGATCGTCCAACTAGCATTTGTATCCGAAGCTCTTTTGATCCAGGTCTTAACTGCATCAATTCTTTGCCAGCGTGCAAGCACAGGGTCTGTCAACAAAACCCAGTCGATCTGCGCACTGTGGTTTCGCTGCAAAAGTAATGGTGATGCGTCTTTGTCATCCAGAGCAATTAGCGTTTTTGCAGCTGCTAACGCAAGGGCATTATTACTTTGAGATTGATCTAGGATCACGCGAAGTTTAGCTGCATAAATGTCCGTGAGGTTTTTGATCTGCATTTTACTGGCAGTCGTAATAGCCTCCATAGTCTGCACGCGGACTTGAACTTCAGGTTGATCCAGTGCAGCTAACCAGACTTTGTGCAGTGATTGAGGAACGATTATCGCAGGCTTAGGGGGCGTGAGCATCGGGTCCTGGCGTTGGGGCCAATCAATGATAAGCGGAGCCTCTTTGAGGTCTATGGGTTGGAGTTGTCCCATTAACAAACTGCTTGATGCAAGCATCACAAGGCAGGTGATTTGAAGGGGCCATGTGTGGGTTTTCAAAGCTTATATCCTCAATCGTTAACGTGGGCGTGAAAGTTTCCACGTGCGAATAACCATGACAAAAAATGCAATAACACAAATCGCGCCCTGGATGTACCAGTTTAGTGGGATTAGGTTGTAGCCTGCGAATTGTGGCATTTCAATGAGTTTCAACGCGCCAGCTAGCGGACTAAAGATCAACGCCTTCTCTACCGTTGCGCCGGTGAACGGGGCATCTAGCCCAAGCCAGATGAGCATGGGTAACAGAAAGATGCCCACCAGTAAGGTATAGCTAATTGCGGTCGCAGAAGCGGTCTTGCTGACCATACTGCTCACCGCGGCTGTGAGCAGTAACGCCATGGCTGCGGTGAGGCAAAGGCTAATAAGTGTGTTGACGATTTGTGTGAGCAGGCTGTTGTCAATGAGGTACAGCGTGGCATAGGCAGGCATGGTTGCCGTGAGCATCATGATCAAGGTCAATGCCGCACTGGTGAGCTTCCCTTTGACGATGGTGAATGTGGATAGGGGGGTCATTTGAAGCAGTTGCCAGCTTTGCGTTTCAATCTCACCACAGATCATGCCACTGGCAAGTGAGGGCGTGACCAGTACGATCAATGCCATCTGTAAAAGGACCACGATACCGCCAAGTGTTTGAGCGCCCCAGTTCATCGTGCTCATGGTGGTCATGAGAATCAAGCCTAGAGATAGAATAAAACAAACGCCAAACAGTCGTAAAATCCAGTGTGCGCGGCCAAACTTACGGGTGCGAAACTCTTTGACACGGACCGGGTTTGTCAGCGGCCCGATGAGTCCTGAGCGGCGTTGCGGATCAAAAAACCAGAGGTACATGATGCGTCGATAAATTTGTACGTTGGCACTTTGTTCATCGGTGACTTTTCCTGCTGATCGGGATTTGTCGAAAATTTTGGAACCAAAACGTGATGCCGTCCAAAAGGCAGCCACGACTGTGATCCCGCTAGCAAGAATTGAAAATTGCATCACCCAGTTTGTCTCTGATGTAATGCCCTGTGACCCGATCGCCCCATGTCCCATGATCTGCATGACCGCAGGCAAGGGAGAAAGACAACGAACCCAGATGATTAAATCTGCTAACGGGCCTTGGACGGTTCCTTGAAAGAACTGGTAAGGCCCCAGTGTGATGACGGCTAGCAAAAGCACTAAGCCGTAAGTCATCCGCAATGCCGAGTCGGGGGTCGAGGCATAACTACTTACCAATAATCCCAGTGTTGCATATTGCAACGCCAGTAACAGCAAAACGCCATAGAGACTTAACATTTGCCAAGGGTTCACGCCTCCCATTGCCATACATGCCGCCGCAGCGGGTGTGCTCAAAAGGATAAGCATGATGACAAACCCTGCCACGCCGACGAGTTTCCCAAAGAACAATGCCCACGGACTCATCGGCGAGTTAAGCAGTAGGGCAAGTGTCCCAGAGCGTTTTTCATTGACGATGCTCGTTGCAGGGAAGACGGGCGCAAGTAGGAGAAGGCTGACCATTAGGCCATAGCCAAAGAGTTGGAGGATTTGCTGAGCTTGCTTGCCGCTGTGATCCGCGATGGCATCACTGGGCCATCTAAAGATGACCAAAGAAGCGAGCACGGCGACGACGAAAAGCTGGATCATGATGGCTTTTTTCGTGCGGAGCATGCCCAGCAGTTCGCGATGGATAATGGGATTGTTAATCATATTTTTTAGGGGCTAAGGATTAGAGACTAGGACAAGACCATTTGATGCTTGATGCCGTGGGTTAGTTTTTAACTTCC
>JAESSU010000411.1 GCA_016763955.1 Phycisphaeraceae bacterium
CCCCGGCCCCCAGATGGCCCATTCGGTGACAGGACTGGCCCATGCGGGCGTCATTTGAACCAACAAAAGCAATAGAGGCAAAAAACGTCTATAGGACATGCGTAAATTCCTTGTGAATCGTATCACTGTAAAAAAGTGTGCAACTGATCTTCGTTGTATCAAGCTGGCAAATTCATCAACTTGAGAAAGGATTCTTAAACCCACCAACTCTATGAATTTGAACTTGTCTTTAACTTCGTCTATTCGTTTTAATATGAGTTATTCGCCACAGGATGTTCCCGGGACAAGTTTCATCGTTAAGGTACAGGGCTGTTCCTCTTCACCGCGCAACCGGCGAAGCAGATTATTCGTATTCTCAATCGCTAGACTGACCGAGTCGTTCTCAAATCGTGTCAAAGGAACCGGCGAGAGCAACTCAATGCCCTTATTGGCATGGGTGAGAAGGCCTATCTTTTGAGGGTAAGTCAACTCATTGGCTAGCAAAGCCAGGATCACACCTTGCGTGAGGTTATCATCAAATACAAACATCGCATCGGGCATCGGTTCGCCGCTAGCAATACGTTGCATCGTAGCCTGCATTCCGCTTTGGGGAGCATTGTCGACTGGGTGAATCAGTTCGATGCAACTGATATCTTTGCCCTGCTGCTGCAATTGCTTGAGGGTTGTTTCAATGAGCCTGACATTTTTCATGCTAAACGTAGAAATCACTAGGCCAATGCGGTCATAGCCGTATTGCTTGAGGTAGTCCAAACCTTCAACCAACATTTTGCTATACAACGATTCCGACAGCCTCTGTCCGTTTTTCAGGTGATTGCCGCCCGCCTGTGTCCAAGGAATCGTGCATTCGTTCTTAAGCCATGGAACAAGTTGGGAGGACATTTCCACCACGATGATAGATTTAATCAAGCCCGCACGAATGTCACGTTCAAGTTCCTGAATCATAAGACCTTCAAGGGCTGGCTGAGAGGGCGTATAGACTTTACTGTTCCACCCCTGCTCCGAAAGGTAATTGGAAAGCTGAAAACTAATATGCGAATAAACACGGGTGTCGGATTCAGAGATCAGGCTTCTACCACAGACAAGGGCCATGGTATTGGCATGAAGATGCTCACTAACAAAACTGCCGAGTTTAGGAACCCGTCTGATCATGCCTCGATTACTTAACTCTTTGAGCGCATTCTGAGCCGTCTGGCTGGCCACATTAAACTGCTTTGCCAAGTCCAGCGTATTGGGTATCGCATCGCCGGGAGAGAGTATCCCCTTAGCGATCTGGTCCTGATAGTGGGCCGCGATTTGCTTGTAGATAGGCTCGGAACGTTTGATTACTTCAAGGGTCATGTTGATACTTTTTAAAAACGAATCAATTAAGGAAGCAAACTCACCGCTGGAACATAAAACCCGGTCTGTGAGGCAACACCTGTCTTGCGAAGAGCATCTCTATTATAGGATCGAGCATGACCATCCCCAAAGAGTCCATTGACATTGGCCGTGCCGTTTGGCCCAAGATGATTGACGCGAGTATTCATGGGGAAAGAGGCATAATTGCTACCAAATTCAATAGACTGGTCTAAAACAATCAAAGCCCGATCTGCATAATTGTCACTGGCATAAAATGCAGGAAGCCATTTATAGGAACCTTCCTGCGACCACAATCCAGAACCCTCAACTGCATAATGAGCTGCCCAGAGATAGGCATATGCCTTCCTAGAAAAAACCCCTGGCTGCAGAGATGGACATTGCCAAACGGTCGGCTTGTCATAGTCCGTGTCATTGGGCAAAGCCGGAATCAACCTCAACGAGTTAAAAACTTCTTTGGGGTTGCGTTGCGAGATGTGTACCCATGGCCCACGTTGAAAGCTCATGCCTGAGGGGACACGCTGCTTGCCTCCAAATGCCGTGCTAGTGACATAAGGAGTCACCCCAACGCTGCCCTGTGGAAAGACTTCGTTAAACATCGATGCATAAGCATGAGAAGCAAGACCAATCCCTTTAAGATTCTGCAAGCAAACCACCCGTCGTGCGGATTCACGAGCCTTTCCCAAGGCAGGAAGAAGAATGGCAATTAGCAGCGAAATAATACTGATAACAACCAACAATTCAATCAACGTAAACCCCTTATATATAAACTTTTGGGGGCATATTAGGTTTCTTTTCCTCATACTCCTCTTATCCTTATTCAGCTTAAAATAACAGAAGACCTTATTAATACTACATTATACTACTACAAATATAATAGCGTATAAATTCTTCAAGTCAAGTATTTGGCCAACATTTTTTATCATACTATGCCCCTCTATAAAACGAAAAACTTAACTCACGATCTCTCGCATCACCTTCGGCCGCAACCTATCTGATCTAAAACAGACACCTGCCCGATACCCAATCAAAGGGAACTGGGAAAGTGTGCAGGACAACCACCCGCATCTGGTTCACGTGCCAGTGAATGTAGTTACAAAGACGATTCGTATGATCGCCCATAAAAAAGGGGAGTGACGAACAAGTTAAAGTGTTTCGGTTTGATATCAAACAACACGCTCTGCAAAGTAGAACGCATCAGATCGGCAGTTCTAATAATACGCATCGCGTCTATTTTGTGCGCGTCGGACGGTTCATAAACCTTTGACGCATTTACATTCGCTAGGTCAGTCACACACGAGTTTTAATCGTGATGAGTATAAAAGAAACTTTGCAGCGGTTGGTTTTATTGCCACCCACCGCTGAGTAATTGATCAATCGCATAAGCTACGCCATGTTGATCACAATGTAGCGTATGGTGGTTGGCCACTTCTTTCACCGCATCAATTGCGTTGTCCATGGCAATGCCGCAGCCAGCTTGAGAGATTGCAGACACATCGTTGATCTGGTCGCCCATCATCACAATCTCATTAGGCTTGATCCCTTGCTGCTGTGCAAGCCAGACTAAGCCCCGCCATTTGTCGACGCTCGCACCGAAAATCTCAAGAATAAACACACACTCACTTGGGTCTGGTTGATGGACTGCTTCAAAGCAATGCATGTTGATCTGGTCGCCTAATCGTTTTTCAATTTCTAAACTCGCAGCTTTCGCTCTTACCCCATTTGCCACCATCCCCACGCGCAGGGCATGGAGCAAATCATCATGTGTGACATCCGTCTTAAAATGTATTGAAATTTGAGTCTGCCCAAACCACCATTGTGTATTGGCTGTTAAGGTTCCGCTACCCGTGACCAGATAGTCATAGCCGGTGATGTGACGGTCGGTGAGAATCAAAACAGATTCGGGCAAATCACGAAGCTTTTCGATAATCTGCATGGCAACATGCGGTTCAATCATGGCTAGATCAACGGACTTGCCGCTTTGGATATCAGCAATCATTGCCCCCGTTGCAAAGATACCCATTCCCGGATTAGGATAACCCACTAACTGGCGAATCGACTCCCGCCAAGATCGGCCGGTACAAGGCACGACTAACACCCCAGCATCTTGTGCTCGGCTAATCGCTGCAACATTTTCCGGGCTAATCCCTCCAGCTGTTTGCAGCAGCGTGCCATCCATGTCCAAACCGATCATGCGATATTTCATAACGAATATGATACCGGAGTTGGGAATGTGCTGTGTGGTGTGATATTGGAATCAAGGTTTTAGAAGATGCGACAATAAACGGTAGATCATATCTGTGACTGGCGAATGGTCGCGACATCTAACTGAGTCATTTTGCTATCGCAATGTCCATCGACATGCCAGCAGCTAGCCCAATGCCCGGGTGTGATTTCATGTAGTGGCGGATCAGCAGCAGTACATTGAGCATCACCTTCATAGCTCCGACATCTTGGATGGAAGGGACAGCCTTGAGGTAAATTAGCGGGATTAGGAACATTGCCTTGGATCGTCCGCAGTCGGCTTTTAGGTGCGCCAAGCACGGGCATCGAATCAAAGAGTCCGCGTGTGTAAGGATGCAATGGATTATCAAACACATCGTAAACCGAGCCATACTCCACGACGCGGCCAGCATACATCACTGCAACCACATCAGCATTTTCTGCAACGACGCCTAGGTCGTGCGTGATGAGCATGATACTCATGCCCCGCTCTTCCTGAAGCTTGCGAAGCAGTTCAAGAATTTGTGCTTGGATGGTGACATCCAGCGCGGTAGTCGGCTCGTCAGCAAGTAACAGTTTGGGTTGGCAAGCCAATGCCATCGCAATCATGATGCGCTGGCGCATCCCGCCGGACATCTGGTGCGGATAAACTTTAAGACGTGATACCGCATCGGCAATTCCCACATCGACTAAAGCCTGCACTGCAATATCAATGGCCTGCTTGCGTGTGACTTGCTGGTGAAGCAAGATCGCTTCGAGAATTTGCTCGCCCACCGTGTAAACCGGGTTGAGACTCGTCATGGGTTCCTGAAAAATCATGGCAATCTCGTTGCCCCGAATCTTCTGCATCCGCTTTTCACTTAGTGAAAGTAAATTAACGGGGAGTAAATTAACGGGGTCAGACCCCGTTTCGCTATGCACCAGATTTTGCCTGAGTCATAGCGGCCGGGGGGTGTTGGGACGAGTTGCAAGGCTGAAAGTGCAGAAACACTTTTCCCACAACCTGATTCACCCACCACGCAGAGCGTTTGGCCGGGATAGACACTAAGGTTCACGCCATTGACTGCTTGCACACGACCTGCTGGGCCATCGAAACTCACAGCTAGATTCTCAACACGAAGCAAGGGTTGTGGGGTCTTTGTTGCGGTCACAGATGAGCAGCCTTTTTAAGTTGTGGATCGATCGCATCACGCAATGCTTCGCCGA
>JAESSU010000037.1 GCA_016763955.1 Phycisphaeraceae bacterium
AGGCTGTTAAGCCAGTTAAAGCTGGATCGTCTAAACCACGCATTGCTTCCAATGTCTACACAGGCATGGCTTTCATTGCGACGGTGATGCTCGCTGTTGCGATTATATTTGTTCTTAATCGCAGTTCCACACTTTTTGGCAGTGTCGGTGAGTTGTTCAACCTTCAACCAGGCACGCAAACCACACATGTGGCTGCGCCAACGCCTGTTGTAGAACCTGATCAGACGACCGAAGAAAATCAGTAATGTAGACACTCGTCGTAAAATTTGTGCGGCTTATGCGGTACAAAGATTGATCTTACATGCCTTTGTGGTGTAAACTGTGCCATCCAGATGCTGGGTGTTGGCAGATGGCGTTTTGTTCACATCTGATTTTCCAAAGTGTATGGATGAACAATACTGATACACAAACACCATTGAGGGGCCCTTCCTTTGTTCTTCGATAAAATTCAAAGCTGGTTTAGCGTGGACATGGGGATTGACCTTGGCACCTGCAACACTTTAGTGTGTGTGCGTGGCGAGGGGATTGTCTTGGACGAACCGAGTGTGGTGGCTGTTAAAAAAGGCACCAACCAAGTTCTACAAAACGGCAATGCAGTAGGCTGGGTCGCCAAGGAAATGCTTGGCAGAACACCGGGAAGTATCTCTGCAATCAGACCTCTAAAAGACGGTGTCATCAGTGACTTTGAAATCACCGAAGCGATGCTCTCCTACTTTATCCGAAAAGTTAACGGTAACCGCCCGCTGGCTAAGCCCCGTGTGGTCATCGCCGTGCCATCAGGAATCACCGCAGTTGAAAAACGCGCGGTACTCGACTCCGCAGAACATGCAGGGGCCCGACGTGTTTATCTCGTCGAAGAACCCATGGCGGCGGGCATCGGGGCAAACCTGCCTATCGTTGAAGCCACCGCAAGCATGATCGTGGACATCGGCGGCGGAACCACGGAAGTGGCCATCATGTCTCTTGCAGACATCGCTCAATGTGAGTCCGTTCGTGTTGCAGGCGACGACATGGATGAAGCGATCATCACGTACTTGAAGAAGGCTTACAATCTGATGATTGGTGAGCAAACTTCTGAACGTATCAAAATTGAAATCGGATCAGCAGGCGGTCCTGACGAAGGTCGGAGCATGGAAGTGCGCGGCCGCGATATGATCTCCGGTTTGCCTCGCAAAACAATCATCACCGGTGATGAAGTCCGCCAAGCTTTACAAGAGCCCGTGGGCTCGATCATCGAAACCGTGACACGCACACTTGAACGTGCAGACCCTGAGCTTTCAGCAGACTTAGTCGAAAACGGCATTGTCTTAGCGGGCGGCGGCGCACTGCTGCGGGGCATGGACGTGGTCATCTCCGAAGCCACCGGCTTGGAATGTCGTGTTGCAGACAATCCACTTCATTGTGTGGCTTTGGGTACTGCCATTTATCTCGAACACCTCGAGGAATGGAAGAGCACGATGGAAAGCGACATGGACGAGATCTAATTTTTGGTTTTCCGTTATGCTTTTATTTAACCCCCCAAAGCACGGAAGACACCCAAGTGAGAAAGTTGTGATTCGAAGAACAAATGCTTTGCAGTTCGGGGAATTGTGTTTGTGGCTTTCCCCTAAAGCAACATTCCAAGAACTGGTTCTATTGTTCTTTTTCGTGCCTTGTGTGTTTTCCGTGGTTAAAATGAACGAATCACAAAAAAGGTACTCATGCGACGGCGGTTACTGACTTCAAAACATTGGCTTTTTCTGGCATTTGCGTTGATGCTTGGCGCGGGCCTTTTCCCGCAGTCACTTGCGAGTGGACTTTGGCATTATCCGCGACATATGCTTTTGCTAGCACTCTCACCAGCTCAACATCCCTTGCATTCACTTGCGGATCAGATACGCACGCCACTAACACCTAAGGTGGAATTAGGGCCTATCTCTGAGCTTGAAAACAATTACATGGAGTTGCTTTCATTTAACGCAAAGCTTCAGCAGGAATTGCGTGAAGCCAATGACTTTGTCATGCAATTGGCCCAACTGCGTAATCTGCGCAAGGCTTCGGAAATATTGTTGCCCGCACGGGTGACCTTATCGACGCAAGGTTTGGCAATTCGTTCGTTGACACTAGTTGTTGGGACGAAGAAAAAAGTGCAACAAGGCATGGTCGTCGCTGCGGGTTATAACTTGGTGGGGCGTGTTGCTTCTGTGGGATCGAGCACTTCGACGGTGCGGCTGATCAATTCGCCGGGGACGTACTTGGCTGCGAGATTGGTTCCACCGGTCAATGATCAATCTCCTCGCCAGACGGTGGCCCATCTGGAAGTTTCGGATAATGGAAAATTCTTTTTTGCCCGTGGTGATATCAATGAACAGGTCAAAATAGGGGACTTGGCGTTTCTGGCGGATGACCGCTGGCCTTTAGCAGCTCAGGGTTTGATTATTGGTCAAGTGACTGCGATTGATCAAGATGAGATGACGCCATTGTTACGGACACGAATTAAAATTGAGCCTTTGCGTTCATTGATGCATCTTGGTCAGGTGTTGGTCATTGAGCCGCAGTTCTCAGAAAATGCTCTGGGGGGGGTGTTGCCATGAGTTGGGTCTTTTTTATTATCATGACCTATGTTTTGGTGGCCTTTGAGACCGGGCTTGGAAGTTTGTTTGTGGTAGGTGACAGCGTTCTGCCGAACTTGTTGTTTATCTTGGGCATTTTCATTTCCATCTATGCCCCGCAATCTACGACGCTTTGGGCGATGTTGATTTTGGGCGTGATTACGGATTTGGTCTTCCCGATTCAGGGTGTCGGGCCTGTGAGTGATTTTGTACTTGTAGGGCCCAATGCGGCGGGCTTTATGCTTGGGGGGTGGGTAGCATTGCAATTGCGGGGCATTTTCCGCCGGTCACTTCCAGGAATTGTGATGACGGTGATGATTGCCTTCTTTTTTAGTCAATTGCTCGTTGTTGCGATACTTACCATGCGAGGTTTGCCTTGGCCAATTGCTGAGCCTGTGGCAGGCTGGTCTGCTGCTGACGAACTGGTTCGTCGGTTCTGGTGTCTACTTTATACGATGTTGCTAAGTGTCCCGCTGATCTATCTATTGGGGGGGAGTATTAAACTCTTCCATTTTGACCCTCACCGGTCTGGCCCTGCTGGATACATTATGCGATGAATCAATCCGAACCTCAAAAACAACAACAGGTATGGCAACCTCGCCAAGGCATGATTGCCAAGAGCATCGCAGGGTTGATTTTAATACTGATCCTCGGCGGACTCATGGCCATGTTATTTTTGCCCATGTGATCGTGCTGACGACTGACCCTGCCAAACAAATTCACATTCAAAAAAATAAACCCAACGGGTGAGGTTGGGTTTATTCGTAATTTATTGATTGAGCGAGGCATTTTCAGAAATGAAGGTTTTTAAAGGTCTCTATGGTGTAAAACAAAGCTGCTTAAGCTGCGTCGGGCTTTTTCTTAGTTGTCTGTTCTCGGAGTTGTTTGAGTAGGTCGGTGTACAACGTTCCTGATTCAGGTTTTAAGCGTGGTTCATCTTGGGATTTATTCTCATCATCTTCTGTGACATCGCGGTTCGCATCAATCTCTGGTTCGATGACGTCTTGGATTTTTTCAAGTGCCGGTGCTTGGTGCGTCACAGGCTGCTGTGGCAGGTTGTTGGATTGTGCGAACATCTCAGCAGAACGCTCAAGCATCGCTTCAATGCGTGTTTGTGTCGCCATCCAGTTTTCCTGCAATCGCTCAATTTTACTTTCAAGCTGTTGCATGGATTTGGTGAAGTTATCGTCTATCTGGCCGACCCACTGGTCGTAGGTCTGCAACGAACGAGCGACATCTTCTTGGACCTGATCTCGGAGTTGCTTTTGTTCGGTTTTGATTTGTTCAAGCATCTGTTGTTGGCTCCGTGTATGGTTCTCCGCAGCTTTGAAAAGCTTAAGTCCCAGTTCCACACGGGACTCAGCTTGACTTTGCACGCGACTAATCGCATCAAGTTGCTGCTCTGCTGTGAGCGGACGCTTGGGTAAGCCGGGAAGAACTTTGGCAAATGGATCGACAGTTTGGGACATCAACAATACCTCTACTAAACTTGTTACACTTATTTATCGGCTTAAAACAGAATTTGCCTGCAATTTTCAGCAAAAATATGGAGAACCCTTGCTTATGAAAATCAACGAATTAACCGCGATTTTTAATCAGATAGCGCCCCTGCATTTAGCAGAGTCTTGGGATAATGTCGGTCTGCTTGTCGGTCAATCCACGGCCAAGGTCAGTAAAGCATTAATCTGTATTGATCTGACCGAATCAGTCCTTGATGAAGCGATCAGTCGGAATTCAGATATGATTCTGGCTTACCATCCACCGATCTTTAGCCCCTTAAAAACCATCACCGATGGCGATACCAAAGCAAGAATCGTCCTGCGTGCCATTGAAAATAAAATTGCCATCTACAGCCCGCATACCGCAATCGATGCGGCTGAAGGGGGGGTTAATGACTGGCTCTGTGAAGCCTTTGGCAAGGGGAGTCGCAAGCCCATTGACTCTGCCAATACATCCGAGAGTAAGCAATACAAAATCATCACCTTTGTCCCCCAAGACGATCAAGATAAACTGCGCATTGCTTTGTCTAAAGCAGGCGCAGGACAGATCGGCAACTATGAACAATGTAGTTTCACAACTCAGGGCATAGGCACATTCCAAGGCAATCAAGCATCCAATCCGACCCTTGGCGATGTGGGACGTTTGGAACATGCTCCTGAAGCTCGGCTGGAGATGGTTCTACCTGCTCAAAGACTCACGCAAGTGATAGATGCTCTTAGGCAAACTCATCCCTATGAGGAGCCCGCATTTGATGTGATCCCGCTCGCTAGCCCGCCTGTTGCATCTACAGTGGGCATGGGACGCATTCTGACACTTGATAAACCTTTGTCCTTTAACGCCTGTGTTTCTCGTCTTAAAAAGCATCTTGGGGTCAAAATTTTGAACATCGCCAAAACGACGGCCAATGAATGCTCCTTAATTCGCAAGATTGGTTTATGTGCGGGCGCTGGGGGCTCACTATTGGAACAAGCAGGGGATATTGACTTGTTTATCACCGGCGAGATGCGTCACCATGACGTGCTTGCTGCGGTGGATGGGGGCATTAGTGTGCTCCTTGCAGGTCACACTCAAACCGAGAGGCCGTTTTTGCCTCGGCTGCGGGACATGCTCATTGAGCAGGGAGCCCGAACGATCAGTTGGCAAATCAGTGAGGCTGATGCTCCTCCAAGCGTATACGGTTAAAAATGCCTCATATAAGATATTTTTTTCATTGATTTGGGAGTAAGCCCACTGATGAGTCCGCGAATCTGCGGGGCCGATGTCTTGTTAATCTATTTTCAATGGATATGGGGATTTGCCAATAAACCTGACAGTGCGTACAATCTACGACTTGTATTTTTTGAACCGTCGCCCGTGCTTTTTTGCCGGGCCACAAACAGCCCATGACGGAGGAATCAAACATGGCAGAATTTCAGTCTTTCAATCAACCGCGTCAGAACCCAGTCAAGACCGCCAGCAACGGCACCGTCTACGTCGATTATCGTGATGTCGAAGTCTTGCGTCGCATGCTGACCCCCAACGGTAAAATCCAGGGTCGTAAGCGAACCGGCCTAAACGCTCGTGAACAGCGCATGGTGGCAGAAGCCATCAAACGTGCTCGTCACATGTCACTGTTGCCGTTCACTTCAGCGACCATGTAATCACGGTTGACAGAACAGAACTCAAAACGGGTTGCCTGCAAAGGTGACCCGTTTTTTTATTGCGCCAAACCACTTGGGGCTGACGATTTCGACCAAACACCAATCGCTGTATTGATGCTGTTTCAAAAGTTCCAAAGGAGATGGTCCGGGGGGGGAATCCGGGAAATTCCGGGGCCTTGCGGAGGGGCTAAAATTTACCTAACATATTAAAGCGTTCGACAGGATGTCAACGTTGCTTTGTGATTTTTTTTGATGACGGGGCTAGCCGAAGGATTGGGACGATTTGATGTCTAAAAAAACCATTTCCATCCGTGGTGCCAACGAGCACAATCTCAAAAAGATTGACTTGGATATCTGGAATAACATTTGCGCTATTAATCATTGTAGCTCTTTCTTTTCTTTTCCGTTCATCTGATTTTTGATATGCGAGTTC
>JAESSU010000412.1 GCA_016763955.1 Phycisphaeraceae bacterium
AACATTCATAAATTTGAGATTGAGGGTGAAATTTACTTTACCGGAATCATACGAGATATTTCGCAAGCCAAGCAATCAAGTCAACAATTATATGATGCGAAGGAACAAGTTCAGCAGAAAAGTTATCAGCTTGCATCATCAAACTTTGAGTTAGAGCAATCGGTCAAACTGGCTCATAAGATGGCACTCAAAGCATCACGCAACGAGAAAGCAAAGTCTGAGTTTCTTGCGAATATGAGCCATGAAATCCGAACACCAATCAATGCCATCATAGGACTCACTCAACTCCTTTCAGATGGTCAGCTTAATACTGAGCAAAAAGAACTCACCGAAATTATTTCGCGATCTGCAGACGCACTGATCTTCCTAATCAATGACATCCTTGACTTGGCCAAAATCGAAGCGGACAAAATCAAAATTGAAAACATCAAGTTCGACCTGCATCAACTTCTAAGCGACATCTCATCCTTAATGGCTCAACGGATCGTCAGCAAAGGACTCACATTCTGCCTGGACCTTCAACCTCAAGTCCCCCTCTATGTGCATGGCGATCCCACACGCATTCGTCAAATCTTGCTTAATTTACTTAGTAATGCTGCCAAATTCACACACAAAGGACAAATCATCTTACGTATTCGAATTGCCCCATCTAAAGAAACAAACCAATCGCTTCTACAGTTTGAAGTTCAAGATAGCGGCATCGGCATTGATCCCAATACGGCTCAAAATCTGTTTGATGAATTTACGCAGGCTGATGGTTCAACCACCAGACAGTACGGCGGGACAGGCCTAGGACTGGCCATTTGCAAGAAACTCACTGGCCTAATGCAGGGGCATATCGGCGTAAACGGCACACCGGGCGTGGGCAGTACTTTCTGGTACAACATCCCTCTTGCTGAAAATGACCATCACCTGCCACAATGGGTCGGCCAACTTAATCAATGGGCTGACAAACAAGTTTTATTGGTCAACGATCAGGAACAATCATGCCAGATATTCAAGAATCAACTCCAAGCTATGGGAGTCCGTTGCATTGTGAGCACAACCGCGGTGGACGCAATGGAACATGTCAAAAAATCCTATCACTGCCATCAACCCATTGCAGCTGTGATTGTAAACCAGAAGCTCCAAGACTGTTTGGGCATTGATGTCATTCGCAATCTCCGTCACATCGCCCCAGCCCATCAAACCAGTTGCTTATTAACTTACAATATGGGACAACGCCCTGCTGAAAATTTGGTGAACGAATTAAATATCTCTCATGTCTTGCAACTCCCATTGCTTCCGAGCAATCTAGCCAACACGCTCAAAATTTGCATGATGGAACTGGATCACCAAAAACTCATCTCGCATCAAACTGATCACAAAGATCATTCGCGCAATTCAACTCTCAATGAATCTAATGCCAAGAATAAGTCCGACACCGATCAACCTACGCTCGGGCCACGGGTGCTTCTTGTCGAAGACAACAAAGTTAATCAAATGGTCTGCTTGCGTCTACTTAATCGCCTGAACATCAAAGCAGACCTTGCATCAAATGGCCAGGAATGCCTAGATATCATGAAGCAAGAACACTATGACTTAATTCTAATGGACTGTCAGATGCCCGTAATGGATGGCTTTAAAGCAACACAGAACATCCGCCAAAGTGGCAATGTTTCAGCAAACATCCCAATTATCGCCATCACAGCTAATGCATTAACCGGTGACCGTGAAAAATGCATTAACGCTGGCATGTCAGATTATCTAAGTAAACCCATCAAAATAGAAACTTTGCAATTGATGTTAGACAAATGGATCATGCTAAAAGCTATTGACTCTACAGAAAGTGCTGCCTGATTTTGACTCTGATTTGCTTAAACAGGGGGCAAGGCTTTTGAAAAACGAGATGCCATTTTAACTGCCGATATTTTTACATCTGCCCAAACAAAGCAACTTAAGTAATTACTTAGAGTGACCCGGTACAACTCGATCCCGCACCTGCTGTACAGCCAAAGCAATGACGGCCTGTTTGAATCTCACGGCCTACTAAATCTGCTGGCACCCAATCCCAAAGTTTGCGCCCCCGGAACTCTACTTCATGTTCATCTCTGGACTCTGTTTTTCCTTCTAGTGGCATAAGCAACATTTGATTAAAGTCACAGTCATACACACTGCCCTGCCAGCCTATACTCACAAGGCTTTTACACATCACAGATTCGACATTTTCCCCATAATGTGCGCTCATGAGTTTGCCCATGTAGATATCGAGTTCACCATCGCGAATCAGAGCATGTTCAAAGCGTTTGATAGGCATGTTGGTAATGGTAAAAAGTCGGTTAAATACAATACCAAATCGCTTGGCCAACTCTTTTTTATAATCGTGTTCTAAAGATTCTTGCTGCGGGGGCAGGCCATAACCCACGGGGTTAAAGACGAGGTTCAGTTGCAAGCCTGTGTCTGGTTTGCCGTAGCCCAACTTGTTTAAAAGGATCAAAGCATCAACCGATTCTTGATACACCCCGAGCCTCGCTGTTTATCAACATTGTCTTCTAAGTAGCAGGGCAGAGATGCCACAATTTCGACCTGATGTTCAGCCAAAAAGCTTGCAAAATCCTCATAACCTTTTTCAAGCAGGATCGTGAGATTACAACGATCAATCACATGCAAATCTCGTGTGCGTAATTGCGCGACAAGCATTTTAAAATGAGGGTTCATCTCCGGAGCCCCGCCTGTCAGATCGATAGTCTGCAAATCCATCTGATCGCGATAACGGTCGATCCAATCCAGTATCGATTGCATCACCTCCTTGGACATGATCTCCGTCCGACCTGGCCCAGCTTCTACATGACAATGATGACAGGCTAAATTGCACATCTTCCCGACATTTAGCTGCAAGGTCTGCAACGTTGTTCGCGTAAGCTGCTGGCCATCTGCCTCAAGTCTCAGTGCAAAGGGATCGTGATCTTCAGCGAGTGGCAAGGAGACGGTTTGACTCATTATTTAATCCTCAATACAGACAAAATCAGCAACAGACAATAACATCATAACCTACCAGCAAGCAGGCTAGTCTATTCCAGCAAAATCACTCCGAACCTGCTACTATACCCCCCCGG
>JAESSU010000413.1 GCA_016763955.1 Phycisphaeraceae bacterium
AAGAAAACCGCGTGTCCTGTACCCCAGCGGGTGTCCGTCAACTGACAAACGCAGGACACCAAGTCCTCGTAGAGACGCAAGCAGGCATGGGGTCAGGCTTCTGTGACCCGCAATATATTGATGTGGGCGGGACTATTGTTAACACACCCCAAGAAGCATGGATAGTTGACATGGTCATCAAGGTCAAAGAACCCATTGCCAGTGAATATAAGTACTTTCACAAAAACCTGATCCTGTTTACCTATTTGCATCTAGCTGCCAACAAGCCTCTAACGGAGGCACTTTGTGATAGCCATGTCACAGGAATCGCTTACGAAACCGTGCAAGTAGGCAACCGTCTTCCATTGCTTGAGCCGATGAGTAAAATCGCCGGACGAATGAGTACGCTTATGGGATGCTACTATTTGTCAAAAACGCAAGAGGGAAATGGCGTACTTTTAGGGGGTATCCCAGGTGTATCACCGGGTAAGGTCGTTGTGATCGGCGGTGGTGCTGCGGGTCTTAGTGCAGCACAGGTCGCAAGTGGCATTGGTGCGGATGTCACCCTTTTTGATGTCGATATCGAAAAGATGAACCTCATAGCATTATCCACTGGGGGTTCCATTCGAACGATTTACTCGACACAAGAAGCATTATTAGAAACATTAAGTGACGTTGATTTGCTCATTGGCGCGGTGCTGATCCCCGGTGCCAAAGCGCCCAAGCTAATTACACGAGAATTTTTAAAGCGGATGAAGCCCGGCTCCGTCTTTGTTGATATTGCCATCGACCAAGGGGGTTGTGCCGAAACATCACGTGCCACCACCCACGATGATCCAATTTACATTGAAGAAGGTGTTGTACACTACTGTGTTGCAAACATGCCCGGTGCCTATGCCCGTACTTCGACGCAGGCGCTTACGAATTCGACCTTGTCTTATATCCTCAAGCTAGCCAATATGGGTTTGAAGAATGCGATGACACAAGTCCCCCAATTCCCTTCTGGACTTAATACTTACCAAGGCCAGCTTGTACATCAAGCGGTCGCTGAGGCAGTTGACAAGTCGTATTCTCAAAATCCATTTAAATAAAATCATTTTCGGCAAGGCAACCTCGCATGGCAAAAGACAAAACATCATTACGTTTGCAGCAGATTCTTGACCTTGTATCGCATAAACATGAAGTGAGCGTTGCCCAACTCACTGCACGCTTTAAAGTCACCGCTGCAACGATTCGTCGCGACTTAGATGCACTGGAACAGCAATGCAAAATTACCCGCACCCACGGCGGCGCGATGCTCAGTGCACCTTCAGTTGTCGCCTTTTCCTTTCAGGATCGACGACAAACTCAAATGCAACAAAAGCAAGCAATCGCCCGCGCAGCGGTGACCCAATTAAAACCAGGCATGACTGTGATTTTAGACACAGGAACAACCACACTAGAGGTTGCCAAAGCCTTAGTCGAAATTTCAAATTTAAAAGTGCTCACCACATCACTAGCCATCACCTCAGCACTTTTTGCCCATGAAAATTTGGAACTGATGCTCCTAGGCGGAATCGTACATCGTGATAGTCCTGATCTTTTTGGCTCGCTTACGCAAGACAATCTAGCGGCCTTCCGAGCAGACATTGCCTTTATTGGTGCAGACGCAATCGACAAAGATGGTTTATATACAAACAACCAATCCATCGCTGGTGTTTCCAAAGCCATGATTAAAAGTGCAAAAAAAATCGTCGTCGTAGCCGATAGCAGCAAGTTTGATCAAAGAGCTTTTTCCCAATTTACAACATGGGCAAAGGTTGATGTCTTAGTCGTCGATCGTGGACTCAATCCAGCTCAACGTAAATGGGTCAAAAAATCTACCCCACAAGTCATTTTTGCATAACAGCCTAAACACCTATTTATTTAAACTAACGTGAGTCATACACAAACTCAAAACAACGAGAACCAACCGTGGCGGACATAAAAGCAGATACCAAAAATTATCTCATTGGCCTTGATCTTGGAACAAGTGTCATCAAAGGTGTCCTTCTGGATTCGCTAGGACATATCCATCACACAGCATCACAGACTGTTTCCTATCTCTATCCTCAAGAAGGCTGGATTGAAGCTGATCCGCAGGTCTATCGTCTGCACGTATTTAATGTCATTAAACAATTAACAAAAATCGCCCCCGCCTCCATCGACGCGATCGCCATGGCTGGGGCATCTGGCAACACCCTCCTGGCAAGCGATGATGGAACACCACTAACGAATATCATTAATTGGATGGATCAACGTACAGCCGGCCAGCTTCCCAAAGCCCTGCAAGGCCTAACCTCCCAAGCTGTTCGTCAAGTCACGGGATGGCCTTGTATCGATAGTTTTTCACTTGCACATTTGGCATGGTTTAGCGGACACAAATCCCAACAATTTCATGCAGCTACCCACTGTTGTATGAATCCCGATTGGATTCTATTTCAACTCACAGGCAATTGGGTCTTAGATTACTCAACCGCAACCCCAATGCACCTACAAGACCAAATCACCAAAGGTTATCACCCGCCATTCCTAGATCGACTGGGCATTGCTCAAACCACACTATCAAAACTAGTCCCTTCAGGTTTTTTGGCGGGTTCTATCACACCCCCAGCAGCCAAAGAAACCGGACTGTCACAAGAAACAAAAGTAGTCACCGGCAGCTTCGACCACCCCATGGCAGCTCGCGCAGTGGGCGTTCTTGAACCCGGAAGTTTACTCCTTTCATGCGGGACTTCTTGGGTTGGATTATTCCCTGAAACATCACGACAAAAAATCATCGACGCTCAACTACTCTGTGACCCATTTCTCGAATCTACAGGCGGACCATGGGCAGCTATGTTCTCAATCCCTCGCATCGGCCAGATGATTGACACCTATGTCCGCCAGATTATTGCTCCGGGAGAATCGGACCCCTATGCCGTTTTCAACGATCAAGCGCAAGCTGCTGATGCAGACGCAGGCGGTTTAAAAATCGATCTCCGTGAGCCTATCCAACACACAACACAAAGCCGTAAAAATATCAGCCTCGCCGTGATGCAAGGCGCAGCAGACCTATTACAAGAAAAACTTCGCGAGCTTAAAGATCAAGACATTCACTTTACCAAAGCGGTGCTTGTCGGCGGCCCATCACGTAGTTCACTATGGACCGACATTGTTCAAACCACCACAGGCTTACAACTTTCCGTTGGCACGCCCTACGCCGGAGCCAAAGGCGCTGCAATGCTCGCGGGCATTGCCACGGGCGTATTCAAAGATGAAAAGGACGCATTTAACCAATGCGGAAACACCAATGCATAATTCCCAAAACGCACAAATAAAAAAACAATTACGCATTGGCCTGCTACCCTCTTACCTAGAACTATATGACGATCTGTTCCCAGAAAACCGGGCATTATTTGATGATTACCTTCAACGAATCACAGCTGCATTTGAAGAACGAAACTTCCACGTTTGCACCGCAGCAGTCTCTCGAATCAGCACCGAATTCCAAGCAGCAGTCAACCAATTTGAAAGTGAAGAGGTTGATTGTATTGTCACGATACATCTCGCTTACTCACCGTCACTAGAAGCCATCGACATTTTCTGCAAAACCCAGCTGCCGATTATCCTTTTCGACACGAGCATGGATGCTGATTTTGGCCCCACCGTTTCTGCCCAACGGATTATGTTCAATCACGGGGTGCATGGCGTGATGGATTTCGCATCCATGTTACGACGCAGGCGGCGGTCATTTCAAATTGTTGCTGGCCATGATAGTGATCCTCATACGATAAACCGTATCGCAGAACTGGTACGAGCCTCAGCATCAGCGCAAGCGTTGCGTAAAATATCTGTTCTTCGCATTGGTAAAATCTTTCCGGGCATGGGGGATTTTTCCGTTGATGAAAAAGTTCTTCAAGATCAACTTGGGATCAATGTCCGCCAAGTCGGAATTGAGACATTAGACGCTGCGGTGGCTAACGTAAGTGACAAAGACATTATTAGGGAAATGGCGCAAGATCACACTCGGTTTACCTGCGAGGTAGATGAACAAACGCATAAACGTTCGGTACGTGTGGGGCTTGGTCTACGTGAGCTTCTCAAAGAATCAGACCATCACGCCATGACAGTTAATTTCCAAGCCTTTGATAGTGACCAGCGTCCTGCGGACACGATGCCCTTCCTAGAAATCTCCAAAGCCATGGCACGGAGTATTGGCTATGCCGGTGAAGGGGATGCCTTAACCGCCGCAATGGTCGGCGCATTGGCTAAAGGGTTCGACGCGGTAACCTTTACTGAAATCTTCTGTGCGGATTGGGCAGGCGGGAATCTCTTTCTATCGCATATGGGTGAGATCAGCCCATCAGTGGCTGGCGACAAACCCCGACTCGTTGAAAAGCCCTTCCCGTTTACCGATGCACATAATCCAGCAATCCTAACTTGCGCCCTTAAGCCCGGCCCCGCTGTTTTAGTCAACTTAGCACCTGGCCCGGACAACACTTTTACGTTGATCATCGCACCGATGCAAGTTCTAGCAGAAGACCCCCATATGGATCCAGCGATGCGTGATGTGATTCGAGCTTGGGTCCGCCCTGCCTGCAAATTGGAATTATTCCTCGAAGCATACTCACATGCTGGCGGAACCCATCATAAAGCTTTGGTACTAGGCGAACACGCAAATGCCCTCGCTGCGTTTGGACGGATGAGCAACATGAATGTCGTCTGTATCGACTCAACATACTCAGTCAACAACGATTAATACGAGAACAATCAAATGCCTACCGATAAAAAAAATCCCCTTTATTATGTCTGGGAATATAACGATGTCGACCGTGCCTTCTGGCAAGAGCATATGGCCGATTGGTTGCCTATGAAGATTTTTGATGCTCATACTCACATCAACGATCCGCGTCACCGACTTGTAAAACCGACCCAAGCCATGCGACAACAATACTGGGTCAATGAAGTGTTCGAGCCCATTGGTGCTGATGACGCGAAGCGATGCTATAGCACCGTTTTTCCCGATCGTGAATTCTCTTGCCTTGCTTTTGGTATGCCATCACTGGACTATGATCTTCAGGCAAGTAATACCAGCTTGCAACAAGCCACCGTGCAAAAAGGCTGGTACAGTCTTGCGGTGATTCGCCCACAATGGAGTGCCCAAACCGTTGTTGATCTTTTGAACAAAGAACATGTCATAGGCGTTAAAGTCTACTATTCATTGATTAGCGAAGACACCGGATCACGAGACAAACATATTGAAGATAGCATTTATGAATTTCTCCCGCACCATCAACTTGAAGTGCTCAACGAATATAAATCATGGGTGACATTGCATGTGCCCAAAGCGGACAGACTCGGTCATCCAGATAACATTCGCGAGATTCGCGAAATTCACGAGCGTTATCCGAACATTAAATTGGTCATTGCTCACTTAGGACGTTGTTACACATTAGAGCATGCCCAAGAAGCCCTCCCGCAGCTTAGTGATATGCCGGGTATATACTTTGATAATTCCGCGGTGCTTAATCCACAGGTCCACCGATATGCCATGGAGTTGCTAGGCCCCAATCGCATTCTATACGGAACCGACAATCCAATCTTTTACATGCGCGGTCGTCGCCAATGGCATAAACGAACCTATACCAACAGAACCAACTATCCCTTTTACTTTAACACTGATCGTGAATCGCCTGAGATTGAAGCCCATTACACGCTATACATGTATGAAGCTTTGCGAGCGATCAAGTCTGCTGCCCAAGACCTTAACTGGTCGCGGGATGAGATAGACTTACTTTTCTGTGGCAATGCACAAAAGCTCATAGCAGACTGTACCCATAAAATTTAACCTAGCACATTGTATCTAACGAATTTTCTTACAATAGAACATTATTATGACCAAACTCAACATCGGTATCGTCGGAGCATGCGGACGCGGGGCCAAGTTCAAGACTGCCTGCGATGCGACAGAGATAGCGACTATCCACGCTGTATGCGATCTCAATGAACAGGAACTCTCCGGTGCCCGTGAACGACTCGGAGCTCGCGAGCAGTACACCGAATACGAGCAGATGCTCGACAAATCTGACCTTGATGCTGTGATCATCGGTACGCCAATGCATTTACATGCACCCCAGGCAATCGCTGCACTAAAGCGGGACTTGCATGTGCTTTGCGAAGTAACAGCCGGTGTATCCATTGACCAATGCCGCGAACTGGTTCTTGCGACCAAAGCGAGCAAGGGCATTTATATGATGGCGGAAAACTACAATTACACAAAACCCAATCAGCTTGTTAAGGAACTGGTGCAGCAGGGCCTCTTCGGCACGCCCTACTACGCAGAAGGCGAGTACATCCACGAACTCAAACATATGAACGAACACGAAACTCCGTGGCGAAGACACAGGCAGACCGGAATTGATGGCATCACCTATGGCACACACAGTCTAGGCCCCATCCTGCAATGGATGCCCGGCGACCGGGTCAAACGTGTCTGCTGCGAAGGTTCTGGCATCCGCCACATCGATGGTACAGGCAAGCCCTACTGCCAATCCTCGAGCACCATGCTCTGTAAAACTGAAAAAGAAGCGCTAATTAAAATCCGAGTGGATGTGCTCTCCGACCGACCCCACTCTATGAATAACTATCAATTGCAAGGGACCGATGGATGTTACGAATCCTCTCGTGGCGGCCCCAATGACAAAGATAAAATCTGGCTACGCAAACTCAATAAAGAGCTAACATGGACCGACCTTCAAGCTTTTGAAACCATCACGGAACTGGCAAATAAGTACATGCCCCAAGACTGGAAAGAAGCAGGCGAAGCAGCAGCCAAAGCCGGACATGGCGGCGGCGACTACTTTGTCCTTCTCGATTTTATCGATGTGATTCTAGGCAAGCGTCCCCCAATTATCTCCATTCACGAAGCCTTGGACATGACGCTACCGGGACTCATCAGCCAGGATTCCATCACTCAAGAGGGTGCATGGCTAGAAGTGCCCGATTCACGCAAATGGTGATGAGCAATAACGAAACAACCTCTCGCATTTTGCATAATTATCTACTACTTCCGCAGGAATTGATAACGTCAATTCCTGCGGTTTTTTTATTAAGCCACATGACTCCCACCTCACCCTCGGCCCCATAACACAATTATCTTTTTCTTAACAAGTGTTTTATTTTTGTTCATTTATGTTTATAATTAACATGGTTCATTTTAATGCCGAACTTAAAGTCAACATCAAATGCAATGGGCTTGCAAAAGACGACCTGTTCTAAAATAATTTTTCGTATTGGCTGACACTATGTCACAATTGAATCTGACGCATTACACCCTGATATTCGATCTTGGAACAACCTACTTTAAAGCCGCAATAATGACCGGCGAGCACGATTTTGTGGCTATTGCAGAGGTTCCTACGCCAATTAAATCACCTCAGGTGGGCTGGTCAGAAATCAAGGCCCCCGATTTTTTGACATGCATTAATCAATTAATGGCTGACCTGCACAAACGGTCTCCTGATGCTTACAGCCAGATTCAATGCATTAGTTTTGCGACACAAGCCAACAGCTTTTTACTCCTGGATCAGTCATTTAATCCAGTGAGCCCAATCATTGTCTGGAATGATCAACGAGCAGAATCAATTGATCTAACAGGATTAAACAACTATCACTTAACGGGCATCCCAGCGGCCAGCTATCACTTAGCACCTGTAAAATTACGCTGGCTACAGCAACACCAGCCGGACATCTTTAAGGAAGCTAGACAGTTCTGTTTTTTAAGTGACTATCTAACCTATCACTTCACCAGCCAACACGTCACAGAAGCTGGTGTCGCAGGTTTAAGTGCCATGGTGGACATCCATCAATTATGCTGGATACCGCAGGTGATTGAAAAACTAAACTTGCAGCAATTAAACTGGCCCACGATCCATTTAGCAGGCAAATCGCTTGGCCCCATCAGTACACAAGCCGCGACAACTTATGGCTTGAATCCTGATTGTCGATTCACGCTTGGCTGCTTAGATCAATATGCTGGCCCCCTTGCTGCTAACTTAATGGATAACGACGGCATCTGTGAAACCACTGGCACGGTACTCGCGAGCGTCCGAACCTCCCCTAAATTTGATTTATCACTGCAAAAACACGGGGTTTACCAAGGCCCCTCCCCCCGCAGTGGCTGCTACTTTCACATGCTATTCACTGAAATCTCAGCCAATCTGCTTGCCATCTACCGTAAGCAGTTCACCCCTGATCTGTCTTATGAAGACCTCGACGCACTGGCTAGTGGGCTGTCTGTCATGGACCAAAATCTCAAACTTGTTGGCTTTGATATGCATCGGTCGAGTTTTAATTTTGAAGGTGATTCAAAATACCAAGACATCGCTCATCAGGTCCAAGCAATCTACTACAGGGTTGCCCTAGAACTCAAAAAACAGGTCAATGTCCACTATCAAACATCACCACCCGTCAAAGTCATGTCCCTGGGTGGAGGTGCCAATAGCCAACACTGGCTTAACATTAAAGCAGCTGTCCTAGGCTGCTTGGTCATTGCAATCCCCAGCGAAAAACCCACTTGCCTAGGGGCATACCGACTGACTCATACAAATCCAACATCAAAACACACATAATCGTGTTTCGAACGCTTTATCACTTGACTTTTAGATCAATGTTCAATATAAACAAAATATAACATGAATAAACAATCCCCGTCCAACACCAGTTTTCAGTCTCGGCGCGAGCAAATCTTGCAGTTAATTCAACAGCAAGGTGAATGTTCCATAGATGCATTGGCTTCGACGTTTGATGTCAGTGGCATGACCATTCGCCGTGACTTACAGGACATGGTTAATGATGGGCAGGTGATTCGGACACATGGCGGAGCAACGCTAGCTCCGAAGGTCAGCTTTGAATTTCGTTTTCTTGAGCGTGTTCATCAACAGTCAAAAGAAAAAGAAGAAATTGCCCTGCAAGCCGTTTCATTAATTCGCCCCGGCCAAACGGTTTTGCTTGATTCAAGTACAACGACGTTGGTCATTGCCCGCAAGCTTATTTCGATACCCGATGTCACGGTGGTCACCACATCATTACCGATTGCTTCGGAACTCTACGGCCAACCGGGGATCACTGTCATGCTCCTTGGGGGCGTTTTGCGTAGTGATTCGCCGGACTTAACGGGCGCCTTAACAGAAAACTGTTTGGAGCAAATTTGCGCAGACATTGCTTTTATTGGAGCCGATGCCATTGACCTGTCAGGGCATGTTTACAACATCAATCCTGAAATTGGTCGGATGTTAAAGAAGATGGCGGCTTCAGCGTCGCGCGTCTATGCCGTAGCGGATCATACAAAAATTGGGACGCATGCATTAATGCGATTTGCCCGCATCACCGACTGGTTAGGGTTAATCACTGATTCGGGTGTGAATCGCAAAGCTGCCTCACAACTAAGGCGTGCGGGTGTGAATTTAATCACCCCTTCTTCCAATAAATCGAGTCCTAACTGATTTGTGATTTAACAATCTATGAAGCTCAAATTCTGGCAATGACCGTACACAAAGACCAAAGCCACAGCAATCAACCTAATGGGTGATATGTTTTAAAAAGCAGGAAGACCAATAATGAATCAGACCTCTAATTTTGAATTTGAACCTTCGTTGCATGTGCCGTTTCGTGACAAAGCACAGATTGCACGTTGTCGAGCCATCAAACGTTCTGAAATTGAACAGCATGCTAACCCGGACTTTCAAATCCGTGTGGTAAAAGATGAGGACTTTGTTCATATTTGGCTTGGCGATATGTTTGCTCGAATTAAAGATGCCCACGATGCAGGTAAGCCTTGCGTGATGCTCATGCCAAACCCTTGGCCGGGCTATTGCAATCTTGCACGAATGATTAATCGAGCCAAACTATCATGCAAGCATGTGTGGTGGTTTGCGATGGATGAATACGCTGACCAAGATGGCCGAATTGCGCCCGAAGATTGGCCTCGCGGATTTACTTACGCGATGCTTCGATTTTTATGGAACGAAGTCGACGAGGACCATCGTCCCCCGCGAAGTCAGGTATTTGGCCTTAACAATAAAAACATTGATCACTACCACGACCTAATGGAGGACGCTGGTGGGTTGGACATCAGCTACACAGGCCCGGGCTGGACGGGACATCTGGCCTTTGTCGAACCTGACGCGCCTGAGTTTGATGCTCCTCTTGAAGAGTGGAAAACCATGGGCGCTCGGATCTGCACGCTGAGTCCTTTTACGCTTGCACAAAATTCGCTGCATGGGAGCATGGGTTTTAGCGGCGATCTAGCAGCTGTCCCGCCCAAGGCTGCGACCATCGGCCCCAAGGAAGTGATCTCGGCTAAGCATCGAATCGAAGTCGCGACAATCGGTGTTGCGGGGACCGACGTTAGCTGGGAACGCATGATCACTCGGCTGTGTTACCACGGCCCAGTCACGCCCAAACTTCCCTCAAGCATTCATCAACTACTTCGTACGGACTGTTACATCTCTGAAAACATTGCCGCTGACATTACTGACACATGGGATAAAGGATATTAAAATGAGCACAAAAGATTTCAACACAATGGAATGGGGAAAAGTTGATTTAAACAAAATTCCCAACATTAAAACATCACTACCTGGGCCCAAGAGCAACGACTATCACGCACGTTGCACAAAGTACTTTAAGGGACTTTCCGGGCAGGTAAAGCTTTTTCCCGTGGCCTTTGAGTCCGCTAAGGGCTGCATGATGCGCGATGTCGATGGCAATGAGTTCATCGACTTTTCATCGGGTATTTATGTGACCACCCTTGGGCACTGTCATCCAAAGATCAGTGAAGCGATTGCCAAACATGCAAGTCAGTTAATGAACGCTCATGACTTTACCACGCCAATCAAAACAGCTTTGGTTGAAAAACTCGCTGAAGTTTTACCTGGTGATCTTAATGGGTTTCAATTTTATGACTCAGGGACCACCGCTGTAGAAGCTGGCCTTCGTGTGTTGCGTGCAGCGACTGGTAAAAACGAAATGATTAGCTGCTTCTACGACTACCACGGCAAAACCTACGGCGGCGTTTCACTAGGACATATCCGCTCACCCGTTTACGGTGCAGTGCGAGCCCCTGGCGCTCACATGTTCCCTCGCCCAGATACTTATCGCCCCGTCTGGGCCAAAGAAGATGGCACGATCGACACCGACAAATACATTACCTTTTACGACGTATACATCAACAAAGGAATCGTCGGTAACGTTGCAGGTTTCGTCCTTGAACCGATCCAAGGCTGGGGCGGATCGATCATGCCACCGGATGACTTTTTCCCAAAACTCCGTCAATACTGTGACGATAAAGGCCTTCTGATGATGATCGACGAAGTGCTCTGTAGCTGGGGACGCACGGGCAAATGGCTGTGCATGGAACACTGGGATGTCGTTCCAGATATTGTCACCATCGGCAAGGGCTTTGGGAACGGCTTCCCTGTCACTTGTGTTGCAGTGCGTGACCAATACAAAGAAAGCTTTGAATCCATCAGCGCTTCAAGTAGTTATGGGGGCAACCCAATGGCTTGTGCAGCAGCGCTAGCTTCTACTGAGGTCATCGAAGAAGAAAACCTCTTAGAACATGCAACTTTCTTAGGTGAAGTCGCACTTAAGCGCATGAAAAGAATGAAAGCTGAACACAAAATCATCGGCGACGTTCGTGCTAAGGGCTGCCTAATGGGCATCGAATTGGTCAAGGATCGCACCACCAAAGAACCCTTCGACCAAGCGGGCGCAATGGTTTACCAAAAGGCTTTTTCTAAAGGTCTGGCTTGGATTCCTGCGGGCCATATTCTGAGAATGAGTCCTCCGATTGTGATGGACGAACTAACACTTCTAAAGGGTTTGGACATGATCGATGAAGCCATCGGTGAAACCGCCCGTGAATTGGGAGTAGCATAATAAGTCACCTTTTAATGCAGCAAAGAGGGGAACTTCTCTGCTGCACTTTTTATTTTATTATACCCATCGGGTATGATTTTGACCGCGCTGTAAACGCATTGGAGGCCTAAAACAAGGCGCCGCGTACACAAGCAACAGGACAAGGTCATTGACGCGGGGTCTACGTTGAGCCTATTTAAATTTTGAACTTCAATTGATGTGAATCTCACTATGAAAACCATTCGCTTTGGAATTATTGGTTGTGGCCTAATGGGCCGCGAATTTGCCTCAGCAGCAGCACGCTGGTGTCATTTTAATCAGATGCCTGCAAAGCCTGTCATCACTGCAATCTGTAACCGCAGCGAAAAACCTTTTGCTTGGTTCACAGAAAATTTCCCAGGCATTGAATTAGTCACCCATGACTACAAAGAGCTCCTAGCCAGCGACCAAGTCGATGCGGTGTATATCGCTTTACCGCATCATATGCATCGCGAAGTTTACATCGCAGCCATCGAAGCGGGTAAACACTTAATGGGTGAAAAACCCTTTGGCATAGACCGCAAGGACAACGAAGCGATTAACAAAACCATCACTGAAAATCCGGATGTGTTTGTGCGTTGCGTGTCACAGTTCCCGTTTTTCCCAGCAGTGCAACAAATTGGACGCATGATTGACAGCGGTGAGTTGGGTCGCATCATCTCCGTGCAAAGTGGGTTCCTACATTCATCGGACATGGATACCGACAAGCCGATTAACTGGAAACGCATGGTGGCTTACAACGGAGCTTATGGCGTAATGGGTGATCTTGGTATGCATGCCTGTCATGTGCCCTTGCGTGCTGGCTGGCAACCCAAAAATGTGCGAGCCATTCTTTCAAACATTGTCACACAACGTTACCAAGCTAAAGGCTCAACGACGAAAGTGCCTTGCGAAACATGGGACAATGCAACACTTCTCATCGACACGCAAGATCCCAAAACAAAAGAAACCTTCCCTTGGATGATGCGGACTTATCGCATGGCTCCCGGTGAAAAAAACTCTTGGTTCGTTGAAATCCTAGGCACTAAGTCCAGTGTCCGCTTTGACACTCGCAATCCCAAGCAATTGGAATACCTCAAATACGAAGGCGGACAACAGATATGGCAATCCATTCAAACCGGCTATGACACAGCTTACCCCACCATCACCGGCCCAATTTTTGAATTTGGTTTCACCGATGCGATTTTGCAAATGTGGGCTGCATTCATTGGCGAACTAACGACTGGCAGTGTGCCCCACCGTTTTGCCGGCTGTGTCACACCACAAGAAGTAACTCAGAGCCACAAAATTTTTGATGCGGCTTTACAGTCACATAAAGATTCATCAGTCGTATCAATCTAACTGATGCTAAAGGGAAATTACTGTGAACCAAGAGACAAGTATGCATTCGTTTAAAGCCGGCGCTAGCCAAGTTGACATGACTCCCCAGGGCAGTGTCTCCCTCTACGGCTACCCGCTTGTACCCCGCATGAGCACAGGCATCAACGATCCACTTTATGCCTCCGCGATATATCTGCATGATGGCAAACAACCAATTCTGATGATTGGTACGGATTTGATCTACATGACACGGGACATGGCTAATCCGATCCGCCAACGCCTATCGGAAATGTTGGACATGCCCGAGCATGCTATTGTCATTAGTGCTTCACATACGCATTCCGGCCCGCCAACGATGCAACTGTCTTGGATCAACAACGACCAAGCCCCCATGTTCAACGCTGATAAAATCTATTGTCAGCAAGTCGTCGAAGCGGTCATCAAAGCAGGCTCCCAAGCAGCCGCCAACGCCGTGCCTGCACAGGTGGGTTTCAGCACAGCCGATGGTAGCAAACTAGGAACCAACCGCCGTGATCCCAACGGCCCGTCTATCCCTCAAATGCCACTGCTTATAGCCCGTGATCTAAACGACCAGATCATCGGCATCATGGTCTCCTGCAACATGCATCCAACCGTATTGCACGAAGATTCCACGCTCATAAGCGGCGATTTCCCCGGCTTAGCCAGAGAATATCTGCAATCAACCATCCTCCAAGGCAACAAGCCCCTTATTTATCACATGGGGGCAAGCGGCAACCAAAGCCCGCGTCACGTTGTCAAAGCCAACACACTAGAAGAGTGTCACCGACTCGGCCATATCCTAGGCAAAGAAATTGAAAACAGCGTCGCTCATGCACAGTGGCATGACCATCTGACACTCACTTCAACCACTACTGACATGACCTTGCCCGTGCGTCAGATTGATGACATGGACACTGCCAAAGCAAAATTGCAACAAGTTGAAAACAAGCTCGAATCACAACGTCAATCCGGTGCGCCCAAGACCACCATCCGCACGACAGAATGTGATTGGTTTGGCGCTCTTGAACGTGTACTAATGGTGCAGGCTAATGAGGATGGCCTGATTGAAAAGTTAGTCCAGTTGAACATGCCTGCTTCTGTTCAAATTATTGCTATCGGCAACCAACGCTATGTCTGCTGGCCGGGCGAGGTCTTTGTTGAGTTTGCTTTAGAGGTCATACAGCAGTTCCCCCAAGCAAATATTATCACATGTGCCAACGGTGAACTGCAAGGTTATCTGGTGACCCAACAAGCTGTAGATGAAGATGCTTATGAAGCTAACAACGCCATTTTCCAAAGTCCCCAAGGCGGCGACACCCTCGTGCAAACCACGCTCAACCTACTTAACTCACTGCAAAAAAAAATAAGCTGATGTACTTTGTTACTGCGTTTGCGATAACAAGTAACGCGATGTTATAATCCAACAGATCAACCGCGCCGGTAGCTCAGTTGGTGGAGCGTCAGTTTATGAAGGCTGACAACCTGCCTTGATAAATAAAGGCTTGTAGTTCTTTGGCCCAGCGATTGGACCAGCGTCTTGATGTTTATGTGGGTGTAACTCAGTTGGTAGAGTATTTGCTTCCCAAGCAAACTGTCGCCGGTTCGAATCCGGTCACCCGCTTTATGAAAAAGGAAATGACCATCACCGTGAAAACCACCGATGCGCAAGGAACAGACTGGGAATACACGGAAATTGTACCGTGGCCAGTGCCAGGGGCACGAGAAGATGCAGCTGCCGTGGCGTGCATGGCTCGTGAACTTGCCCAAAGCATTGCTGAGAATCCACCGCCAGCTAAAATTTCACGCCTCGAACTTGCACAGGGCTGATGCCCTGAAACAAATCGCCCCCCCTGCCCTTCAGCAACGAACCAGGGGGAGCAGCCTTTGCCCCTCCCCCCTACTCTTCAGCTACGAACCAAGGGGGCGAGGGGCTTTTTTTTGACTTTTTTTGTCCCCAGTGTCACAAGTCGAGACTGCAACCCTTGACAAAATACCGAACTCGTGGTTAGCTTGTCAGTGGTTCGTAGCTGAACCCAAACAAATCATCGCGTCTGAAGGCAGACGCATTTTGACTCGCTGCCACTGCTGGCCGACGCTTTATCTCGTCAGCTACGGACTGCGTTACTAGCGGTGGCGTGCGCTTTTGGAGTGTGCTGATGAGCAGGCAATCATTCAGAGGCACCGGATAGACCAAAAGCAGCTTGGCAACGCGGCTGACACCACTCGGTATCTTCACATCAAGACACTTTTGGAATTTTGGGAGAATTACTTGGGCAGTCTGTAGGCGTTTCAACAGATCCGATGGGTAATCGGCCCCGCGGTGGCCCGACTGTCCGATTTCTCAAAATCATGTCAGACAGGGCGCCATATCGTGCCAATTTAGGCCGGAATTCTGACGCCCAATTTATTGCTGAGCACAGGAACAAATTGCTTCATGGCCAAGATAGTTGGGAAGAATTGTTGGATATGAGATTGCGAATGATTGCATCATTTGGATCGTAAAATAAACTCAAACCCAC
>JAESSU010000414.1 GCA_016763955.1 Phycisphaeraceae bacterium
CTGATCATGGCACTGGTCGCCATCGCAATCATGTTCTTCCTAAGCGGGAAACTGACACTAATCGTCTTAACGGGCGTGAGCCTATACGTCTTTAACTATAAATGGTTCGTCCGCCGAATTCGCAAGGTACAAAAGCGCTTTCGTTCCAAAATGGACCGACTCTCAGCCAGAGCCCAAGAACGACTCGCAGGCAGCATCCTCGTCCAAGCATACAACTCACAACGCAACGAACGCCGAGTCTTCACACGTGCAAACTTCCTCACCGAACGTGTCAACCACCGATTCCGCCAACTCAATAATGCCTATGGCATGACCTCTAGCGCACTCACTTGGACCACCTTTGCCACCGTCCAACTCTTTGGGACATACATGGTGATCCATAACCAAATCACCTATGGAGCGGTCCTCGCCGTCTCTGCCTACACATGGCGATTACTCACCCCAGCGGTGCAACTAGCAGAACTATCCAATCAACTAGAACAAACTAAAATCTCGCTAGACCGCATCGTCGAACTGATGCAAGGCGAAAAAGACTTCATTTGCACCGGCGGCACACAACTCGAAAAACTCAAAGGACATGTCACCTTTGAAAACCTAAGCTTCCATTACGATTTGGACTCACCGGTCCTTAAAAATATCAATCTGGATGTGAAACCCGGACAAATCGTCGCCTTCGTCGGCGAAACCGGCTGCGGGAAATCCACCAGTATCAGCCTGATTTATCACTACTACCAAGCCACCGGCGGCAGGCTCCTAATCGACGGCCACGACATTACGACCCTCGACACCCGCTGGTATCGCAACCAGCTAGCAATGGTCCCGCAAGATCCCATTGTGCTTGATGACACCTTGGCTAACAACATCGCCTACGGGGACCCCAATGCCAGCATGGATCGCATCCATAAAGCAGCAGACATGGCAGAACTTAACGACATCATCAAACACCTGCCTGATGGGATACAAACCTTACTCGGTGAAGAGGGCGCAAAACTCTCCGTCGGTGAACGCCAGCGATTGTGTATTGCCAGAGCAATCCTCAAAGACCCTACCATTCTCATCCTTGATGAAGCCACCAGCAGCCTAGACCCACAATCCGAAGCGTTGATTCAAAAAGCACTCAACCGGGTAATGAGTAACCGCACCACCTTCATCATTGCTCACCGGCTTAGCACCATCGTCCACGCGGACATCATCGTGGTACTCGACCAAGGACATATTATTGAGCAAGGGACACATGCTCAACTTTTCAACAACAAGCAAAGCCGCTACCGCCATTTGTTTGATACACAAATGGCCTCCACGACACACCGTCCAAGGGAGACTGCATAATGCGAAAACCTCCATTGGAACATTTACGCAAAATTCTTGAAAGCTCCGAAAAAGTCAACCAGCGCCTGATGAAAGATCGCCGGTACACCTCAAGCGGTGCAACCAAACGGATCTTCAAACGCTACCTGCTAAACCGCCACCCCTGGCTAATGTGTTGGGTTCTCTTCTTTGCAGCCTTGCTAGGGATGCATGCCTATGTCTACCCAGTGATTGCCAAGTACATTGCTGATGACATTCTGCAAATTGATCTGATGACCTTGCAGAATCAAAGTCGTCCAAAATACTCCGTAAAAACTTCTGAAAAAACGATCCCGATGATGCATCAAGACCAGAAGCATCGTGATAGTTGGACCACGAGACTCGATAACAAGCCGGGCCTAAGCACGGAAGAAAAATTACATCGCTTGATGCTATTGGTCATTGCGGTGATCCTCTGGGAAATCTCGCGTCATTTGATGCAGGCCCATTTATTTTTCTCAACGGCCACACTCACGCAAGAAGCTGCTTTTTACCTGCGCAATCACATTCATGAAAAACTCCACGCGTTAAGCCAGCCCTATCACGATGCAAACTCCCCCGGACGGCTGATGACACATTTGTTCTCCGACATGGCTGTCATAGCTCAAATGTTTACAGCCCTGATGCGTCACATCCCCAACAGCCTAGCAGGCATCATCGCTGGACTTGCGATCATCTTAAGTGTCGATTGGCGTTTAGCCTTGTATATCATCGCTGCCCTGCCTGCCTATGGTATTGCCTATCGTTACTTCTCTGTCAAAATGCGCGCTGTCAATCGTGATATCCGTGAACGCCAAGGCCAACTCTCTGGACACATTGCCAACCGCATATCGATGTTCCATGTCACCAAAGCCTTTTCTCGTGAAATTCGTGAGACACTCACGCTTGCACGGAAAACCAAACCCCTATACCAACGCCAAATAGTCTCTGGCCTACTAAACAGTATGCTCTCAATCTCCTGCGCGATTATCGCGGGAATGGCCGTATCCGTGTCACTATGGGTCTCGGCACAAAAATGTATTGACGGCTCCATATCGGCAGGACAACTCCTGCTATTCTACGGCGCTACCACTGCCCTATTCCAACCCATCACAATGCTCATCAATCAATCTGCAATCTTCCAGAGACTTGAAGCAACCTGTGCCAAAATCACGCGAGTGATGGATGAACCCATTGCCATTGATGACCCCAATGATCCCTTGACTGTCCCCCAAAAAGCCTGCGAAATTCGCTTCGATCATGTCACGTTGCAATATCCCAACACACAGACACCTGCGATCAATGACCTTAATTTCACCATCCCAGCAGGGGCGAACATCTGCATCATGGGCCCCTCAGGTTCAGGCAAAAGTACACTGGCAAAACTCGTCGCTCGTTTCTACGATCCGTCCCAAGGTGCTATCTACATCAACGGACAAGACCTTAAACGTTTCAAACTCATCGATCTGCGAAATCTCATCCGCTATGTCCACCAAGAAGCCATCGTCTTCTCAGGCACCATCGGCGATAACATCCGCTATGGCTCAGAAGATGCAGACCCGCAAACCGTCATTCGTTCCGCCCAAAGTGCGCAAATCCATGACTTTATCAACCAACTGCCCGCAAAATATAGATCGCTAACCCATGAACGTGGGCTCACGCTTTCTGGAGGTCAAAAACAACGCGTTAATCTCGCACGGGCACTCGTCAGTAACCCCCACGTCCTAGTCCTCGACGACTGCACAAGCGCCCTAGACGCAGACACCGAAGCACGCATCATCGACAGCTTAGACACACTGCTTGCAAACCGGACTGCCCTGCTCGTTTCGCATCGCGTCTCCGTTGCCCTAGCCTGTGACTTGGTACTCACACTTGATCACGGCAAAGTTGTACAACTCGGAAAACCAGAAATATTAATCAAAGAACCAGGCCCGTTCAAAGAACTTTATGAACAACAAATCCAACGAGCCCAACATGCCCAGAAAGGTCACAGTGTTGCCTAACTAATATTTTTTAACCACGAGGAACACGCAAGACACGGAAATGACAAAATTCATATTGAAAAACCAAAGCGATGCTGTTCGGAAATTATGTTTTTGATTGACCCCAAAAACAACCGTCCAAAAGCCATTGATTCTCGTATTATTTTCCGTGGATTCCGTGTTTTGTGTGGTTAAAATGGCTCGCTTTTGAAAACGAACTCACTTCCCCTAACCCCCAACAGGTTTAATCAACATGTCCACCGCAACAAAAAAAACACAAGGCGTTAGCCGTCCGCGACGAACCGTCAAGCCCCGTATTCGCTTCAAGCAAATAGCGATCATCTTTTTCTTGATCCTTGTCGGGCTCCTTACAATGAGCCTCTTGGTCACACGGTCTCTACAAATCCAAGGCCCAAGTTACATCACCACCGATCAAGAAGTCGAGTTGCGCCCATCGGTCGCGGGCGCGATTGAAAAAGTCTATTTCCATGATGGTGATCTCGTTAAGCCCAAAGACCTGCTGATTCAACTGATGGCAGATGTGCAGATGGCTGCCTTTGAAGAAGCCCAAAGTGACCTCAAAGCCAAGTCCGCTCAATATGCAGAAACCCAATCTAATATTGCATTGAGAAAAGCCCGCCGTAAAGAACAACTCTATCAAGCGGATCAAGAACTCAAGCTCGCGCAAAGCCGGTACAAGCGAATGCAAGAAGTCATCAAATCCGGGGGTGTTTCACGTTCTGAACTCGAAGACACACGCTTGAAAGTCAACGTCCTAACGAGCCGAGTCGCCGAGCTAAACCTTCCCTATGACGGACTGGAAGTCCAGCAACTTAATGTCATAAATGAACTAATCAATGCCGCCCGCAAGCGTGTCGCGTTGCATCAGGCAGAATGTGATGCTCGCCAAATTCGAGCAAACATGACCGGCTACATCTACTTTAATCGCTTTGAAACCGGCGAAGTCGTCAAACCCGAACACGTCCTAGGTCAGATATTCGACACCAGCGCCTGGGTGGTCAAAATCCGTGTACCTGAACGGTACCTTGGACGTGTGAAAATCGGTCAGAAAGTAGAAGTCGAAACCACCGCCTACTGGGCATGGCAACATGGCTATCTCCAAGGCACGGTTACCCGGATGATTCCCGTGGTCGACTCACAAGCAACCGGTGATGGTATCTTTTACGTCGAAGCCCAAATCCCAAATCCAAGTTACGATTTACAGCCGGGCATGACCGCTCAAACAACCATTTATGCAGACAAAGTGCCTTTGCTTATGTCACTGATTTATTGATTTTTAACAAAGAACATCTGCCCCACAGATTCGCAGACTCATCTGTGGGCTTGCACCTAAAATCATTTAATCAGGCAAACCACTGATGCAGCTGTGCGATCGTGATCCCTTGGAGATTAGGAATCACACGCGCTGCATCACAGAGCAAATCAGCCGAGCCGGTGGTCGTTAATCCTAGGACTTGTAAACCGGCACTGCGTGCTGAGCAAGTCCCCGCAGCAGTGTCTTCAATAGCCAATGCCGTTTGGGGGGTGATGTTCTGATTCGGGTATTTTTCAGCAAGCAGTCTCACCGCTTTGGCATAACTTTCAGGGTCCGGCTTGGAATGCTCCACATCGTCTGCGGTCACGGTCACATCAAAAACATTGTCTAGGCCGAGTTTGGCCAAAATAATGCGAATATCAAATTGGGTTGCACCACTGGCAATCGCAATGGGCATTTTGCCTGCAAGTTCGGTGATCAATTCTATTGAACCGGGGATGGCCTCGATGCCTTGATTAACTTCCGATTCAAAAGCATTCGCTTTGTCTTTAATAAGCTTAGGCAAACGTGCTGTAATGTCGGGGGGAATGGCATTGCCGTAAACAGATCTGAGAATGGCGAGAAAAGCGTCCCGATCATCATAGCCCACGAATTCGCTGAGATATTGCTCCCAGCTCATCTCAAACCCCAACGTCTTAGCCACGCGGACAAATGCCCGATAGTGCAGGGGTTCGGAGTCAACAATCACGCCATCAAAATCAAAAACAAGTGCATTTAACATGCCTTGGAGTTTAGAAAGACACACCCACACCTGCAAGCAGTCCTCTATTTACATCCATTAAAAAACTATTCTTTTTTGCAATTGAGTCTCACCTTACTTTTATCCCCCTGTAGATCATTACTCAGAAGCGATTTATCAAAAATTATTTTAATTGTTTATAACTGTCTCAACCCATTTGCCCAAAAACAATCAAACCCTATACTGTGACCTGAAGAACAGACCAATTTGATTTTTTATCTTTTTACAAAGGTTATCATCATGCCTCACATCATCGCTGAGCCCTGCGTGAACACCAAAGACACTGCCTGCGTCGAAGTCTGCCCTGTGGACTGCATTCATCCCGTTAAGGATAGTGACGAATTTGAAGCTGCGGACATGCTCTACATCGACCCTAGCACCTGCATTGATTGCGGATTGTGCGTCGATGAATGTCCAGTCAAAGCCATCTTCCCTGAAGAAGACCTTCCCGAAGAATGGGAAGAGTACATCGCAAAGAATGCTGAATACTTTGAATAAATCATCAGTCTTTTGACTGAATGAACTATTCATAAACCGGGTATCGGGTTTTGGGTATCGCTACGACTGAACACCGGGCATGTTAATCATGCTTGGCACGGCCAGACGGGCGGGACCTTAAATCGGGTGCCCGGTTTTTTTATAACTTGATCTTGCTAAATTCAAGGCGGTTCTCCAAAATAGCTTTTATTTCAACTGTCACCTTCTTAAATTTACGAGCAGTATCACCATGTCCAAACCCACCATCGTCATCACTGAAACGCTCGACCCAATTTGCCAAGCATGGCTTAAAGAGCGTGCCCACGTCATTTGGCATATGCACGATCAACTAGGCATTGATGATATCCTTGCTCAAGTCGATGGCGCGGTGGTTCGCACTTACACCCAAGTTAATGCTCAGTTGCTAGACAAGGCACCGAATCTGAAAGTCATCGGTCGTGCGGGTGTGGGCCTAGATAACTTCGACTTGCCCATCTGTGAGCAGCGGGACGTGCGCGTGGTCTACACCCCTGATGCAAACACCCAGGCGGTGGTCGAATATGTCTTTGGTTTGATCTTGGATCACTACCGCCCGCGTTCGCCCATGCAAAGCTGCATTGCTGATAAAGAATTTCACCAACTCCGCAAGACGCAAGTCGGCTTGCAAATCAACGAACTGACTCTTGGGATTCTGGGCTTTGGCCGCATTGGTAAACGCATCGGGCAAGTCGCCCATGCCTTTGGCATCAAGGTGCTAGTCAACGATCTAATCGACGAATTCGCGTTGCATGATCTTGTCGATTACCCGTTTGAGTTTGTGGATAAAGACATGCTCTACAGCCACTGTGACATCCTCACCGTTCAAACTGATGGCCGAAAAGATAATCACCACCTGCTAAACCGTGATGCTTTTAGCAAGCTCAACCCCAACTGCTTGTTTATCAATGCAGCCCGGGGCATGTTAGTCAGTGATGCAGATTTAGCAGCATGGCTTAGCAAAAATCCCCAAGCTCATGCGATTTTAGATGTCCGCGACCCTGAACCCCCACAATCGGACAACCCCCTTTGGTCATTGACTGACCGCGTGAAGATGCTGCCTCACTTAGCATCCCGCACGGACATCGCGTTGCAAAACATGAGTTGGGTGGTCAAAGATGTGATGGCCGTGCTTGAAGGTGATGACCCCAAGTATCCCGCATTTTAAAATGCTGGGCGTACCTCGTGCTTCATTGCAGCTAAAACGTCACATATGACATCTTACGATGCCTCAGCGACACGCCCCCGGAAGTGCCGCAGCTACTTGTTCGAAGCAAAAACAACGGTTTAATTGGGGGCGTTCAATCCAACGGATCACTCTTTTAATTGCCGTTTTCTACAATAGTGACTCATTCACTGGGTGAGAACGGGCCCGGTGGTTTGTCCTTGTTTAAAGGCCACGGGAAGAATCTGTTGTTTTTCGAGTTTTGTAACTGTGCCTTTGGCATGATCTTCGATGAGTTGCAATAACAATTGAGTGCCTAGTACACCCGTTTTGTAAATGGGCATCTCAATACAAGTCAGCCGCGGACTATAAAACAACGATTCTTGTTCTAGAGCAGCGATTGATAAATCGCTAGGAACCTGTAATCCATGTGCCATAGCAGCTTCATACACACCGATGGCAATACTGTTACTCGCTGCGCCAATGGCGGTGGGAGCATCTTTTTGATTCAATATTTTTTCGGTTAATTCATAACCACTGGTGTAAGTGAACTGCCCTTGGTAATCCGTGACTTGAATGTTATGGCGTTGACAGGTTTGGCAAAAACCATCACGCCGTTCTTGAGCCGCACTGGCTTGTAACTCGCCAGTTAAATATCCCACATGACGATGCCCCAATTCGATTAAATGTTCGGCAATCAGGACACCAGCCTGCCGGTTATCAACACTCACAAAAGCAATATCGGGATTAGCATGACGGGTGCCAATCATCACAATGGGATAATTTTCTTCAAACAGTTCGCCGATGTATTGCTCATTCCAAAGTCCGCCCCAGATCAACATGCCATCAATTGCTCGGGAGGTAAACAGTGACCGGTATTTTTTATTTTCACAAAATCGGTCATTCACGGTCAGGAGCAACAAATCCTGATCGTTTAACGTTGCCTGTTCTTCGATGCCTGCCAGTGAATGGATAAAATTCGAGTTATTCTGCCTGCTCTCCCGAGCCACCCGCTGACTAATCGGCGGAACCGCCAGCGCCAAAACGTGACTTCTGCCTGCAAAAAGTCTTTTGGCATGCACGTTAGGTTGATAGCCCTTTTGCTGACACAATTCGATAATCCGCTGGCGTGTTTTAGGCGCGAAGGGAATTTTCCCCTCAGGGTCATTGAGAATCCGGCTCACCGTGCTAGGGGAAACACCGGCGAGTTTTGCCATTTCTCGAATGGACATACTGGGCTTTTTGTCTGGTACAGATTTTTTCATGCTAGGTATTAGGCCTTTAAAAAACCATTTTGCGTTAACTAACAATATACAATACTATTAAATCCACCGCACCTGAAACATGTTGCACTGATTATGTCGCGATTTGTGATCTTGTCAAGAAAAAATCCCGCAAGTGTTTCCCCTGTTTTGAGGAAAAAGCGATAAGCAAAACACTGCAAACGATGCGCATCTGAAAAGACAGAATTTAAGCAAATAAAAATACGGATCACCAAAGGAATCCTTCAAAATGACTCAATCACCCCAACGCCCGAATATCATTTTAATCATGACTGATCAGCAACGAGGCGATTGCCTGGGCATTGAAGGTCATCCGGCTCTGATCACACCGCGCCTAGATGAAATAGCCACTAGTGGCGTGCGTTTTAGTCATGCATATGCCACCTGCCCATCGTGTATTGCAGCGAGGCGATCCATTCTCTCGGGCCAATTTCCCCAGACCCATGGCATGGTCGGTTTTCAAAATGGAACCGACTGGCATCCGCAAGCAACCTTGCCAGGCACATTATCCGATGCAGGTTACCAAACCGTCATGGTCGGCCGTCCCATGCATCAGCATCCCCAACGCAAACGTTATGGTTATGACCAGATGATATTCACAGGTGACTTATCCAGCGGTTCTCAAGGCGATGGTCAAGGTCATGGCTTAACCGGTAACAGTTGGACTGCTCGGCCATGGCATTTAGATGAGACCCTGCATCCCACGTATCAAACCGTTACCGAAGCGTTACATTTCATGAAGACGTGGCGTGATCCGACTGCCCCGCTATTTATGACCTTGTCCTTTTTAGCACCGCATCCACCATTATGCCCACCCGCCTTTTACATGGATCGCTATTTACGCATGGATCTGCCCGATCAGGTCATCGGCGACTGGGCGCAGCCGCCAAACGTACCGGGCGGGCCTCCTAATCGAACCGACCGTGGCTTTCAGGTGGATGACGATCGGGTTCATCTCACAGGTGAAGCACTGCGATCCTGCCGAGCTGCTTATTATGCTTTGATTAACCATGTCGATGATCAAATTTCTCGTTTTCTGTGCGGTCTAGGAACCGATCCCATGACGGGTCGCAGCCGCTTGGACAACACGATTGTTTTGTTTACAAGTGATCATGGCGAGATGCTTGGAGATCATTATCTGTATCGTAAAACGTATCCGTATGAAGCTTCTGCACGCATTCCAATGATGATTCAAGCGCCGCCGGCGATGGGAATTGATCCGGGTCAGATCAAAGATGTGCCGGTTTGTTTGGAAGATATCATGCCCACGCTTTTGGACATGGCAGGCGTGCCGATTCCTGATAGCGTCGAGGGCAGAAGTTTATTGCCGCTGATGCAAAATAAAACTCAGGACTGGCGTGAGTTTCTTCATGGCGAACATGGTAATTGTTATGGCGAACATCAATCCAACCATTATCTCACCGATGGCCGTATCAAATATGTTTGGTACACCCATTCTGGCCAAGAACAACTCTTTGATCTTGTTACTGATCCTGATGAATGTAAAAACCTTGCACCGCTGCCAGAACATGCGCCATTACTCGCGCTGTGGCATGATCGTTTGGTGGAACAACTCAAAGATCGCCCCGAAGGTTTTAGTGATGGGAAAAATCTAATTGCAGGCATACCCCACGGCGCGGTCGTGCCTCGGTAATTTTTCGTCTCGATTAATCATGACAAAAAATGTCGCAAGACAGCTTTTATATTCCGGTACTTCCGGGGCCCCGTGGGAATCTACTTGTGCAGCTTCCCGCGGCTTTTTTATATGTCTGTCGATCACGCATTAAGCGTTTTATAAAAAATTATGTATACGCTCGGCCATCGCCTTCTTTGCTGCGAGGCTGTTGTTGCTGGGGTTGTTTTTCAATCTGCTTGCTTGCATGATCACTAAAGTTGACCGTGATCTCCGGCGAGGGGTCGTCCTTGGCCAAATGAATCGTCTGGGTTGGGAAGGCAAAGCGCACGCCCAACTCAGAGGCCAGTTTCACAATGTCAATAAACAAACGCTCACGCTCTTGAAGCTCAATACTCCAATCGGGAACTTCGTGAAAAACATACAACAAAATGTCCAACGAAGATGCGTTAAACTGATTGTAATAAACGTGGAAATAATCTTTGCGCGTATGCGGGTGATCTAGAATCAATTGACGAATTCCTTCGACGAACTGCACCATTTTGTGGGGGGGCGTGTCGTACTGAATGCCAATGTATGTTTTCCAACGGCGGTAACGACGCTTGCCATAGTTATCAACGGTCGCGCGAACCAGTGCTGCATTGGGAATCGTGATCAATGAATCATAAAACGTGCGGATGCGTGTCGAGCGGAAACCTAGTTCGATGACGGTTCCTTCGGTGCCATTGATCACAACCCAATCACCTACTTCAAAGGGGCGGTCGAGGATGACAGCGATGGAGCCGAAGAAATTTTCGATGGTATCTTTTGCTGCAAAGGCAAAGGCCAAGCCGCCGATGCCCAAGCCGGTGATCAGAGGGACAATATTGATGTGCAAGGAATTAGCACCATAGATCAGGCCGAAGGCGACGATAAAAATTTTGACGGTCTTGCGGATCAGCGGGACAAGCACATCATCGAACTTGTTGGCGGACTTGAGTGCTTTGTCCATGAGCACTTCGGAGATCAGATTGGTGATACTCCATGCAGCCCAGACCGCTGCAAAAGTCCCTACCACTTGAATCACGCCTGTGAGAATGGTGTAAGCCGTATCGGGTAATTGCAATGGCGTGATAAACGTGAACCAGAAGATCGCAGACCCCAGCAAGCCAATAGGGCGCATTGCAATAGTGACTGACTGGGCATGTTCTGTGGTGGTGTGTTTGGCGATGAGCTTGGCACTAATGGTTCGCAATACAATTCGAATTATTTGGTCAAGGATCACCCCCAGCATAGCGACGACAAAGATGCCCACCCACTGCCAATATTCAAGAGATAGCAGTGTGTTATCAATGCCTTTGAGACTGGAGGGAATGTTCTTACGGAGCAATTGTCTGTTGGTGAGCTGTGCAATCGGCGCTAGCCCATCGACGCGTTTGCGTTGTTCAAAGGCTAGATATAGTTCACGTGAATTTTTAACCGTGCGAGCACTAAACTGCCAGCGGCCATTGTTATTTTTTTGAAAGACGATATTGCCAAAGCTTGCCAGTTCACCGAATTGCGCATCGAATCGTCGAGCGGGAAAATAGGTGTAGGACATCAAGTCTGTCGCAGCCGGTGCATCGGGAAGATAGGTCGTGTCCCAGTCAATAAATTCCAGCCGGTCGATGACTTCTTGTAAGTCGGTGGCAATTTGTTCAAGTCGTTCCGGGTTGGCATCGGTGAAATCAAGGCAAGCCCGGACACGCGGCCATGCTGCATCTTGTTTTTTATTGACCGCATCGCCCATGGCAGTGAGAAAAAACTTCATGGTATCCAATGGAGATTTTTGATCTTCTATAAAAGAAAGATTTGCACCTTGGACATTTGTATCGTTAGTTTGTTTTGTGGACTGTGCCAACAACGTGGATTGGCTGACACTTAGTAAACAAAGCAGCAGGAAAATAGATCGCATCGGCTTCATAATGGGTATGGCCTTTTATGATTATTGTGAATCTGAAGGATCACGCGGCAAGACGGTTACATTGCGTCTGCCGTGATCATCGGATCGCGTGATGACTCGACGGAACCAGTGTACCGAATCTTGCACAAACCGCTGAATCGTGACAACCAGTAAGAGTGCAAAAAACAGAATAACCCCCACCAATGCAGCAAGAATAAAAAGCACGGCTAAGGGAATCACCACGACCAATAAAGCGACAATCAAGCTGGTCCATATAACCCAAACAGGCGCACCAAAAGATGCGATACGGCTTGCGGGGCCAAAATTTTGAATATGTACACGCCAGTTCATCTCCCACAAGGTAA
>JAESSU010000415.1 GCA_016763955.1 Phycisphaeraceae bacterium
TCTTTTTATATCTATGTTTTTGAAGTACGACGTGAGAATTAGACAAACGTGTGGGGCAGATGATTATGCAAAACGCTCAGGTGATAGCGAATAAAGTATCAGCGTAAACTGGTGATAATGTTTTCGCTCACTTCCGGATCAAGATGTCTTCTTGCAACCACTGCTAGGCGATGGCCGACTTGTTCTTCTTCATCGATGACTTCTGTTGCGCCGCTGAGCATGATTTCCCAACGGTAGACGTGGTATCGAGAGCGGACAATGAGTTTGGCTGCTGGATTTAAAGACCGGCAAGCATGAATGGTTTGACGCACGGTATGCGGATCGGGGATCGTGATCACGACGACATCGACTTGTTCGATATGAGCATGCTCAAGTAGTTCAGGTGAGGTGCTGCTGCCGATACAAACGTCAAGTCCAAGGCGTTGTGCGTGTGCAGCATTACGGTGGTTCTGATCAATGACGGTGATCCGGTCACGATACTTGTTAAGCAGCGTTTGAGCGACACATTGGCCTGCGGGTCCAAAGCCAATGACCAGAATACGATTGGTTGGCGGGATGCTTGTCTTTGCATCTTGCTCTGAAGTTTCAGGAGCTTTGCTTTCTGAATTTTTGTTGCGATTTTTATGACGTGCATGAAGTTGGGATTCAAGTTTGTTTCCCAGATGAGGGGCCATGCGCACAAGGAAAGGTGTTGCGAATAAGGTCACGATTGTGGAAGCGACCACCAGTCGAAAAAGGTCTTCACTGATTGCTGAACCTCGCGCAATTTCCGCAAGTACAAATGAGAACTCGCCCACCTGTGCCAAGCAAAGTCCCGTGGCAAGACTTTGTCCATGCGTAAAACCAAAACGTCTTGCGATGATCCAGATAATCGCGGGTTTAAGAATTAAGATACAGGCGGCAGTCCCTAGAACCAAGGGAGCATTTTGTGCCGCCCAGACCGGCTCAGCCAACATGCCAATGGATGCAAAGAATAAGGTGACCAACACCGTGCGCAGGGAGCCTATATCGGCTCGGACTTGCGTGGCAAACGGAGACTCCGCCAAAAGGATGCCCGCAATAAATGCTCCCATCGCAGGTGAGAGTGAAAGCTTGTGGGCGATGACTGCACTACCTACTGCTAGGACCACGGCCATGAGGATCGGCAGTTCTCGGTTCTTTGCCCATTGTCGAATGGTTAGCAGCTTGGGCACCACATAGTTCATCAACACCCAGAACCCTAGCACCATCAGCGAGCCATAAAGCAAACTCCGAAGTAACATCCATGTCGTGCCCCCCCCCGAATCCCCCATGGAGCTTGCCGGTGGGCCGCTTGATAAGGCAGTTACTGTGAGTACTAGGGGCATTACTGCCAAGTCTTGCAAGAGCAACATGCCTATGGTATTTCGTCCATAAGTCGCATCGATAGCCGCGTTATCCACCAACAGGCGAATCACACATGCGGTACTGGATAATGCAAGTATCGCGCCCAGACACACAGCCGCTTTGATGTCTAGCCCAAATGCTGTGGAAAGTCCGACCCCTACTGCCATGGTGATGACGACTTGTAAGAGGCCTCCGATAAGTGCAATAGGGCCTAGCCGCAATAAGCGTTTGATGGAGATTTCCAGCCCCACTGTAAAGAGCAGTAATGCCACGCCGATCTCAGCAATGATATTGACTTGGGCTTGTGACTCAATGAACCCTAGGACATTGGGGCCGACTAATGTGCCTGCGACGAGATAGCCAAGGATCGCGTTTTGTTTAAGACGTTCAGCCAGTGTTCCTAATGCAAGTGCCATCGTCAGTAGCAGGAGAATCCCCACTAAGGCAGACCAGTCTTGTCCATTGGTAGTCGCAAGTAATGGATACACAAAAGCACTCCAAGTAGTGTTGTTCTAATAGGCAATACTTGATGAGTATACCGTGATATTTAACTCAGGGATAGACGATCTAAGTGATAACCATTTACAAGATATCACTGTTGATGTGAGCAAAAAGGTTGGCGAATTCAATGTTATTGAAGATGACGGTGGGGCCTGTTTGAACAGGCTATAAAATAACAGCAAGCTCATCGCGCATGAAAAAAGCGTGATGCATAACACATCACGCTTTGTCCTGATCTAATTGGACTGTCGCATGAACAAAGGCACTGTTTCCCCCGGCCCAATAGCTCATGCACTGGCAGTCAGTCCAGAATTAATGCCATTGATATCGACTGTAATCCGGCTGGCCATCGACACACTCAAGGCAGTCTTTGAGAACCGGCGCAGGAGCAGGTGTCGGAGCGACATACTGTTGTACAACTTGCTGTTGGCAGGGTAAACAATCGGAGACAGGGGCCCTTGCCACAGGTTCAGGAGTGACCCTGATCACTTGAGCCTTTGCAGCTTCACAAGGCAAACAGCGGAGCCCTTTTATCTGAGTGCTGTTGCAACCGCTGATAAAGATTAGCCCTAGCATGCCCAGAACGATAGTAGCGATTTTTTGTTTCATAGTGATCAAGTTTTATCTCACGTTTGGAGTTGATGCTTGATGAAACGGTTTTTTTATGAAGTGAACTTGTGATACGAACCAATTGTGAAGACTGTATCAATTAAGCGGGGTGGACGTGTAGGCTGGGATTTTAAATGCAGGCATCTCACGACGAAGTAGTTCCCGCAGATCAGCGAGTGACTGTTGGGCCCATTGCAGATCACTTTTGAGCTGGTGCAATTTTGAATCCGTTAGTTTATTCGGGGTGTCGTGGTTTTTATTTTGTTGGAGAACCTGTGCCAATGCCACCGTTTGAGTTGCCCAAAGGGGGAGATTGATCATTTCGGAAATACGTGGGGCAGTGAATTGTTCGATGAGTTGTTGTTGCATGTCCCAACTGGCAGATGATATTCCCGTGAGATGCTGCGATAGTTGCACTTTGGCTTGATCCGGTAATATTCTCATGTCCAATAATGCCATCGCTGAATTCAATTCTGCAGCGAGTATGGCAGTCTGTCGAAACAAGGCGGTAATGGTTTGCTCGTCGGCACTGTGATTCTGCTCATACATGCCTGCGGCAGTGCGGGCATACAAATCGTATTGGGGCATGGGGCGTAACGTATACAGTACCACGCCCAGAGCAAGGATCGCGACGGCTTTGATGATGTGTTGTTTGTTTATCATGGCTTTCTCATATCGGAGATAGGGGGCTGTGTTTTTACTATCGACGCGTTGGGGGTCGGACTCTAGGCTTTGAATGGGTTATAGTGATAAAAACGGTTATAGGTATTTTGTGATTATCGGGTCCTGTTGTTTTGGGACGTTGTGTTAAAATGCAGACCGTCGACTTATATGGGAGATAGTGAAATGGCTCAACGCTTACGATGGGGCATTATGGGGACGGGCAATATCGCCAACCAATTTGCACAAGGACTCACTTCATCACGCAGGGGTGTACTGGCAGCCGTCGCTTCGCGCAGTAGAGAGTCTGCTGAGGCATTTGTGCAAAAGCACAATCCCAAAGCTGTTGGAGTTATGGGGTATGACCAACTTTTAGAGCGTCATGATATTGATGCGATCTATTTGGCGTTACCCAATCCGCTGCACTTGCCTTGGACACTCAAAGCATTGCAGGCTGATAAACATGTCCTTTGTGAAAAGCCCATTGCAGTTGATAGCAATCAAGCTCGCCAGATGTTTGAACAAGCCCGACAGTCTGGCAAGGTACTCGCCGAAGGCTTTATGTATCGCAGTCATCCGTTGCATCATGCGATTATGAAACAGATACAAGAAGGTGCGATTGGAAACGTACAGGCTATCCGGACGAACTTCTGTTTCAAGGTTCAAAATATAGAGGGCAACATTCGTTTTAACCGTGATCTCGCGGGCGGGGCGCTCATGGATATCGGTTGCTACTGTGTGAGTCTCTCACGTCATTACGCACAATCAGAGCCCACGCAGGTGCATGTTATGTCCCGACTCAATGACCAAGGCGTGGACGTGCTAAGCACGGGCAGTTTGCATTTTCCCGGAGATGTACTTGCGAGTTTTACCTGTGGGATGTGCCTGCATGCGGATAATGCAGCCTATATCTGTGGCGATGAAGGTTACATCACCATTCCCGTCCCATGGAAGCCTCCCGTGCAAAAAGCGACCTACGTTCTTAGCCGGGGCATACCGCCTCGAATGGATCAGGTTAACGGCTCAGTGACCGCAGGCCCCATGCGCAAAGAAGTACACATTGATGCGGGGTTGCCCGTTTTTGCATTGGAAGCAGATGACTTTGCAGCCGTGGTGATGGACCATGCGCAGCCAACTATTTCCGAAGCAGATTCGATTGCGAACATGCAGGTACTCGACAAGCTCAGGCTCATGGCGGGTGTTCGTTTTGAGGGCGAA
>JAESSU010000416.1 GCA_016763955.1 Phycisphaeraceae bacterium
CAACCCATTCGTTAGGCTCATTTCTGAGCGTGGTCAACGCTCATGTCGAAAAAGTTAGTTGCTAGGCTAGGAACATCCTAACGATGAATGGTTTCGTAAAGACACGATTTTTAAAAACCCATACAGTAACGAAATCGCTTTTGCACGATTGAGTAATGGGATGACCGCACGCTTTGGTGAGTTTCGTCGATGTGGTGATAAAGCTTATGAGGGGCTTGAGCAATTGATTGGCACCGAAGGTTGTTTCTATGAAACAGATAGTGGGCAAGCTCAATGGGGCCAACGAAATGTAAAACAGCGAACGCCCCTTACCACTGAACAGATGCGAGACCCTTTACCGGCTGAGGTTTTAAGTGCATGGGATTTGGATGAGCAAGGGAGTGCTTATGGTAATCACCAAGGGTCGCACCCTTATTTAGTCCATGAATTTGTCGATGCAATTGCTCACAATCGAATCCCCGCAATCAATGCATGGGAAGCGGCCCGCTATCTTGCTCCAGGTGTCATTGCACACAAATCTGCAATGAAAGATGGACAGTGGCTCGACGTTCCTGATTGGGGCGATGGGCAGAGTCATGGATGTTAAAGTCGGCAAGGCTTAAACGGTCATCTTCGCAGAGAATGACGGCTCGTCCGATGGCATTTCGTAGTTCGCGGACATTGCCCGACTAGGTATGTGCTTCGAGCATGACCACGCCTACGTCCGCGCCAGCATCAGCTCATTTTACAGCATGATGAAGAACTTCTTGGACACCACATCCAGAAATGCCTCCATGGATCACTGTATCCTTGGATACATCTTCGCGTGCAGCTGCAACGAGCAATGCTCGACTGGTGCTGTCCAGAAGAGGGAGTTCGCCGGTTGACCCACAGATAAAAAGTTCATCGCAGCCACGATGTACAAGTTGCCTAGCAAGTACGGTCATCGCATGGGGGTCAATTTGTCCGGGATGCCAGCAGGGTGTGCTCGTGACTGCGAAAACGCCTCCGAATCGTCCCAGAGGGTTGTGTGCAGTTTGGGGTTTTAGGGTCGATGTTGTCGATGGCGTATGGGGTGTTGGTTTCATAGATTCGTGCTTTTTGGTGGTTGTGCTTTTGGCCATCGCCATGCGGTGCGGTCTGTTTAGCAATGCACCCCCTGATCACCTTGGTGATTAGGGGGTGCTATAAAGTGCTTAAAAGAAGCTAAAAATGTCAATACTACTGACTATTTTAGTGCGTGGCGAAGTGTCACGATTGCATCTGCCATTCGCTGGCGTAGGTCTAAATACCAAGCATCGTTTTGTGTCCAATTCGTATGGCCGTTAAACAGTCGGTCGATGTCGTTGCGAACCACGTTCGCGTTAGACGTGTCGATGTTTTTTGCTTTAGCCTGTGTCATGAGTTCTTCGAGCATCATTGCATAGTCGTAATCGGTTACAGATTCTCGAAACGTTTCAAGCCGAAGTGAAGGTGTAATGGTCCAGTTAGGCTTTGATGCTGGGCCGCTTCGACTGGGGGGATAAAAATATGCCAATGATCCGTTGGCATGTACCGTTAAAGGATCTTTCCACGGATTTTGCGATTCGCCGTACATATGTTGCCATCCGAAAGTTTCCCAGATGAGCAAACCACTTGCACCGCGACGGAAGATGCCCAAGCCGGTGATGCGGTTGTTAATTCCAGGTGCGTCAATGGCTAAGCGGCTTGACACGACGTAATATTGCCAGAGGCTTTTGCGGTTACGTGAGATGTTGTAATCGTCGAAGTAGTAATCCATCCAACGATCATAGCTCTCGTCAAACTGGGGGACAAGGGTGTCAATTAGCCCATCAAAGCGTCGCTGTGATGGGTTATCTTCTTTCATTTCGGTGATCAGCTCGGACCCCTGAACACAAGCGATGACCTGAATTTGTGCTGTGAGCGGATCTGATTTAAGAAGACTCAGTAAGTTTTCTAATCTCGTTACATTGCTTGATTCATCGATAAGAATATGTACCTTGTCGAGCCATCCGTGTTCTTGAAGGTTCTTTGCGATACGATGAAAATATTTTAGGACGACATCATCCCATTGTGCTTTGGTGACTATCGTGGCTTTGTCTTTATAGTTTTTAGTGACTTCTCCATGAGCTATGAAGGTGCATTCACGAAACGTTTGCGAGCCAGTTGCAATAAACGGTGCGTTAGCATTGGGTTTGTCGAGTTGTTTTTCCCGGCAGGGCCAGGAACATGTTGGCGGCGATGGGATTGGTGTGGTAGATGCATAAGCTGTTGACTTTCTTTTCATCGATGAAGTGGCTAAGCGTTTCATTGAATTCGGTAAAATCCCAGTCGGTGAGTTTGATGAAGTTACCCGGTGCATCAACATTAAATCCCTTGGGTGGGGGCGTCCATTTTAGGCCGATCTCGCTATAGAGCTCGACGCTTTTGGGGTAGGACTTGTTGTCAGCCATGATGTCGTAGTATCCGCGGGAGAGTTTTTTAACATTGTCTGGCGTGGGCTCGATACCGTGGTAGGACATGATGCTGTGAATGGGTTCTTTATTGTGCATGCGTTTGATGAAGAATTGACCGCCCATATTCGATTTTAGCTTAGAGTATTCAGGTAGTTGAAAATCTGAGACGTTTAGCTCAACGGGGACGTTCACCGCTTTACCCATTTGGGTGGTAATGTTGATTGCACCTGTGTAGCGGCCGGGTTTTGTATCTGCTGGCACACGGAGGGTAACCCATATCGCACACGCTCCGTTTTTAGGTGCTAGGGATTGTTTGGTTACAGGAACCAGCGCATCGCCGACATCGCCTAGCCGTCTTGCGGGGGTGATGTACGATGTTTTTAAAATGGGAATATATTCAACGATGCTGACTTTAACCTGTTTGGCGGGGATCACGCCTTGGTCACCCACAAGGTTCACGGCTGTGACACCTGTTAGTGTTACAGGCTTTTTGGGTGTGAGCACGATTTGAAATGACTGCGCTTCGTTGGCTGCGGTGCTTAATTGCACAGCAGGTCGCGTGTCAGATGGGATTGTCATTTGGCGTGTGATTTTAACTGTTGATGCTGCGAAGCTGACACCCATCGATTCGGTGTCGGTGATGCGATACTGTGTGTTTCCGGTGTACTTTTGTGCTTGGCCCAAGTTTTTGAGCGTTGCGACTGTTAGCGGAATTGCATCGATTCTCTTTTCGGGAATTTGTAAATGGTGGGAGCCCATGGGTTGGTAATAGATCACCAGCCGATGTGTTCCTGCTGATTTGAAATTCGCACAGAATGCGATGTTAGCCTTGCGCACCGAAAGGTCGGAAATATTAGCGGCGAAGCGCCCCGAGGTCTTTAGTAGTAACTCAGATCGATCAGGGATGAAGAGTCTTTGGTGCTGCGTGAGACTTAAGGGGAGCCGTGGGGGGAAAAACGAAATTTTGTAGTTGTATTTTCTCAGGCGAGTGCCAGCAGGATGGATGGCTTCATATTTAACAAGTGGGCACACGCTCTCCCCCGATGCGGTGTATTGAAGTATGTGAAACTTGTTGGGTATGACGCTGTACTGGGCGTAGCCGTTTTTATGTTGCTTAGGTGAACTGGCCATTTCCTTGCTATCAAGTGCAAGATACATGCCTGCCTGGACATTGTCATTGATCACGTTGCCATCTTTGTCGAGGGCAACAATGCGTAGGTCATTAAATGAAAAGTAGAGTGGATCATATTTAAATGATTCAAGTGCGTTGATCGCATCGGTAATGCGTGCAGCGTCAATGGGGAGCTGCTGCCAACCTGGCGAGTCACTTTGCACGGTCAAAGGCATACGGTATTGATAGAAGGTGTCGCCCCATGCGTTGGGGTCTGCGATATGCATCGGTGCGGTCACGGAGACTACTTTACCTAGACGCGATAGCGTCGAAACATCTGCTTGTGCATTGGCATTTAATGTGATTGAAAGTAGGAACAATGCAAGAGCGGTGCTTGTCCAAAGTTGTGTGTGCGTCATAGAAACGATCCTTGAAATATTGTAGCGGAGACGGTTAATTTAATGTAGTTACGGTTAATGCAATTGGGCTTGGAGTCGGACAATGGCTGACGCTACTGCTGCTCGTGTCTGCATCCAGTATGTTTCACCTAGTGACCAACTGCGTGGGGTGATAAAGGGACGTTGCGTGGCAGCGATTGCAGCATCGGCGTCTGTCGTATTAATGTTTTGTTGTTTGGCCTGAGTGATTAGCTTCTTGAGAATAACAACGTATTCGAAGTCTTCGATACCATCGCGTGTTAGAAGCATACGAAGGCTAGGTACGATGGACATATCTTTTTCCGGTAACGCTTTGCCGAGTCGATTCGGTGGATAAAAATACGCCAACGAGCCATTGCCCCATGTCGTGTGCGGGTTTTCCCAGGGGTTGTATTGGATGTGATTTTTGGCGACGGTGGGATTGTTCCACCACATATTGATTGCCCAGATAGCAAGGCCCGTGCCACCAAAGGCCTGAACGCTCGGTGCCCAGAGGCGATGGTTGATTCCTGGAGAGTCGATCCATAGATGGGCTGTCCGTGTGTAATAGAACCACGTTTCTTTATTATCAAGCTGACGTTTTTTGATACCGACCGGCGAAACGACACCTGTTGCATCGTTGTTAATCGGCGTAAGGATATCGATAATGTCGTGTAGATCATAGTAGGAAGGGGCATTGTACACATAGGCAAACGTGGGGACTTCACGTCCAACCTCGTCGGCACGAAAGGCTTTGATTAATTGTCGGACACCGCGATATGTGACTGGGCGTGGCTCATCAATGAGTAGGGTGCACCATTTTAAATAGCCGTTCTTTTTCATCCACTTTATACCGGGCAGATAACGATCAACGTGCTTTTGGACGATCTGTGGCGTTACCTGTTCCAGTGAAGGCCCGGACACGTGGCCGATGACAGTTGCATTAAAATGTAATTTGTTAAAGGCCCAGTCTGCTTCAGTTTTGTAAGTATTTATTGCTTCCTGTGGGGTGCTACCTCTCCCGTTGTTGTCTGGATGCCACACACCGGCGCTCATTGGGCCTGTGGGTGTGATGCGGTACTTGGCCATCGTTTCGATGTACGCTCGTGATAGCGCATATCGATCCTCTTTTGTTTCAGTTTTGTGATATGGAAATAGGAATCGGTTTGCATAGCGGGTGAATCGAAACGATGTACGGCAAGTCGATCGATCCGGTAGCGTAAAGTCCCAAACGGTTAAGGACACGGGCACAACAATCGGTAAATCTGACGTGATCAGACGGACTTCGCCATTGTATTGGCCCGGGGGAACGTTGCTAGGAACATGAATGTCGATCCAGATCAGTAGATTGTCATCGCCGGCTTTCAGTGTTACAGGTGAAAACGCCACAAGCGGATCAGGCAACAAACCTTTATAGTCAAACCGTGACGAACGGAGGTAATCAGATCTCGAAGGCTCAATAATTGGTACATACTTTGCTTGATGGATGTCAATGTTAGCAGAGGGAATACGTACGCCATCAGGTCCGATCAATTTTGCTTCGATGCGGTTGACGGTCACAGTCTCACGTGCTCGGAGTACAAGTTGGACGGCTTCACTTTCGTTGCGAGCACAGGCGAAGGTAACACGCTTTGCGGATGATACTGGGGGCTGGCCCTGGGTAAAACACGCTGCGTTGGTGTCGCATACCAAAGGTCCACGTTGGTCTTGCCAGCGTCAAGTCGATACGTCGTGTCCGTATTGAGAAACTCTGTGGGGCCGGTTTTAGCGCTAATAAGCAATTGGGTAGGCAACGACGTTGCGACGTGTGATGGCGGTGACTGCGAAATGCCTTCGAGTAGCGCGTAGTATAGGAAATACTTTTGTCTACCTGCTGTCTTAACATCGACAACCAATGCGATCTCACATTCACGTAGACTTACATCATCAACACCGCCGGTGAATCGTTCGACGCGAACGAACACATCCGGGCTACTCCATAGTTTTTTGCTGCCGGTGTTGAAGTAGAACGCTTCGTTACGCCAAACAGTGGGTTCAAGGGGTGGATTCAATTCCGAAGCGCAACACCGGGGAGTAAAAGCATGACATCGTGAGTCTGGTAAATTGAGGTTA
>JAESSU010000417.1 GCA_016763955.1 Phycisphaeraceae bacterium
GCCAACGCTCAACCTAATCGAAGAGTACAACCAACTCTCAGACCAAATGGGCGAGCCGATGGATGATGCCGCACTGGACAAGCTTCTAGACAAACAAGGTCAGTTGCAGGACAAAATCGAGCATGCCAACGCATGGGATATTGATAGTCAGCTAGAACAGGCAATGGATGCACTGCGTTGCCCAGCGGGTGATGAGCCGGTTGAAAAACTATCCGGTGGTGAAAAGCGCCGCGTCGCGTTATGCAGACTGCTCCTAGAGAAACCTGATGTCCTACTGCTAGATGAACCCACCAACCATCTGGATGCCGAATCGGTGACATGGCTTGAGCAACATCTCCAACGCTACGAAGGAACAGTCATCGCGGTGACCCATGACCGGTATTTTCTAGATAACGTTGCGCAATGGATTTTGGAACTTGACCGAGGCGCGGGGATTCCGTGGAAAGGCAATTACACCAGTTGGCTAGAGCAAAAAAGTGCCCGCCTAGCGTTGGAAGAAAAACATGAATCCATGCGGCAAAAAGCACTACAACACGAACTAGAATGGGTCCGCCAAAGTCCACAAGCCCGACAAGCAAAAAGTAAATCTCGACTCGCAGCTTACGACAAAATGGTCACAGAAAATAACGAAAAACGCACACGCGATGTAGAAATCTTCATCCCCTCAGGCCCGCGTCTTGGTGACTTGGTCATTGAAGCGAAGGGACTAAGCAAAACCCATGGCGACCGCATTATTTTTGAAGACCTATCGTTTAGTCTCCCGCCTAACGGCATTGTGGGCATCATCGGTGCCAACGGTGCAGGCAAAACCACCTTGTTTCGCATCATCACCGGCGAAGAAAAACAAGATGCTGGAACCTTGCGCATCGCAGATACTGTCAAGTATGCCTACGTCGAGCAGTCTCGTAATGCGTTAGAAGATTCAGCCCAAGTCTGGTCAGCAATCTCCGATGGCGTGGAAACTTTCCGGATGGGCAACATGGATATGAACGCCCGAGCTTACGCAGCAAGCTTCGGTTTCACCGGCGCAGATCAACAACAAAAAGTCGGCACACTCTCAGGTGGACAACGCAACCGTGTCCAATTAGCACGAATGCTCAAAGCCGGTGCAAATGTACTACTGCTAGATGAACCGACCAACGACCTTGATGTGAACACCATGCGTGCATTGGAAGATGCTCTGGAAAATTTTGCAGGCTGTGCGGTCGTCATCAGCCATGACCGCTGGTTCCTCGACCGTCTAGCAACACACATCCTAGCCTTTGAAGGGGACTCTAAAACCCACTGGTATGAAGGTAACTTTTCAGCCTACGAAGCAGACCGACACCGCCGACTAGGAAGCAATGCCGATCAACCTCACCGCATGAAATACCGCACACTCACACGTAAGTAAGCGGTGAACCCGAACTAAATGACAGAGGCAAACATCCAATGAACCCGCCTTGAAATTTCACTCAAAACATGCTTCAACATAACCAGAAGCATGGATTGTGAAAACCAAAAACAAAATACTTTGCGCCCGTAGCTCAGTTGGATAGAGCAACGGACTTCTAATCCGTAGGTCGGTGGTTCGAGCCCACCCGGGCGTACCTAAATAAAACCCTGCTAAGTCAATCACTTAGCAGGGTTTTATTATTCTTACCCCCCTCGGTTCCCCGGATTCCCCGCCCTCCCGGTAGGATATGGACATTCTTAACTTCACGAAACTTTTTTGATTTCTTTAAATTGACTTTCAGCAATTAACGGAGATTAAAATTGCCTGCGGTATGCTGTGGGTGACTTGCCGCAGGTCGCTTTGAATTGCCGACTGAAACTAAACACGTCGGGATAACCTAGTAATTGAGCCATCTCTTGTACACTCATGTCCGTTTCGAGCAATTGATATTGAGCTTGGCGGATACGGTGTTCGATACGGTACTGCTGGGGACTGCTGCCATATGTTTCTGAAAAGTGTTTGCGAAATGATTCATAATTCATACAGACCTGCTTTGCCAAGTCCGGCAAAGGCGTATGCTGATGCAGCGGGTCGGTTAGCAGGTGAGCTGCACGCTGCATTTGGTCTCTTTGAGTTTCTGCATCGTCTTGTGTACGTGCCACTTGTTCAAATCGCGATAACAAGCTGGCAAGTTGAAGGACGATTTTGTCCGCAGGGATAAAAGCCGGGACCTGTAAGTCATCAATCAGCCTGATGCATGTTTTAAGGAGTGTGACCGTCACTGGCATATGCTGTATCACACGATGGGGATAAAGCATGCCAAGTTCGATAAAAGCTTGATGCAACGATGGCGAGAGTGTGATAAAAAACTCAAGCCATAGACCGTCCGATGCACGCTCAATCGTATGGGGCATCGCAGGGTGTCGATCAAGTCGAATGCCCGCAGTCAGGTTTGTAGGATGATGATCTGAATCAATAAAACGCCCACGCCCGCGGACTAAATACAACATGTGATAATTGGGCAGAATCCGGAATCTCCGCGAAGCAGGCTGGTCTGCTGAGCAAATCCAACCGACACGTAATTGCCCATTGCCCAGATGGCGGGTGACGGGTTTCTGGACTTGTGCTTGCTCGATGAGTTTTTCTAGTCGCGTGGCCATGATCCCAATTTTAACAAATAACGATCCCAATGTTGCTATGTTCAATCAATAAATTGGGTTCTATGATTATTGAGAACAAGACGCATTGGAGTTATAAATCATGCCAAATACCAATATTTTAATTTTCATGACCGACCAGCAGCGGGCCTCATCGGTGCATGGTCCTAATAAAGCAATCACACCCAATTTGGATAAATTCCAAAAGCAAGCACTTAGCTTCACCCAGACTCACTGCCCCTCACCGCACTGCTGTCCTTCACGAGCGACTTTCTTCTCCGGGCAGTATCCTTCTAGACATGGTGTTTGGAACAACGTGCAAGTAGGCAACACACTCTCGCGTGGGCTAAGCCCGGGAACTCGGTTGTGGAGTGAAGACCTTAATGAGGCGGGTTATGACATGCACTTCTTTGGGAAGTGGCATATCAGTGCAGTCGAAAGCCCCAAAGACCGCGGTTGGCATGAAGGTCAGGTCAACAGTGGTCTTGCTAATCCTAATCGCCCACAGAATTTTGAATGGCAAAAGTATCTCAATGACTCAACATGCACATCTGTAAATCCAAAAACTCGCAAAGATGGTGAAATCCAAAGGCCTGGCTATCCGAATTTCATGACCTATGGTGAACATGAAGATCGTTTCAATGACAAGATACCGGTTCATGCTGCGATTAAAATGCTCGGCGAGATACGCGATACGACTAAGCCATGGGCGATGTACGTTGGCACACTTGGCCCCCACGATCCCTATTTTGCACCCAAACGTTTTTTAGATTTATATAACATAAACGACATAGAACTTCCGGAGAATTTCCATGATCAAATGGAAGATAAACCCGCACTTTACCGCCGAACACGAAAGGTGTTTGATCAACTCACCGAAGAAGAACACAAGCAGACAATCCGACATTACTTGGCGTTTTGTAGCTTTCAAGATGAACTCTTTGGACAAGTACTCGATGCCTTAGAAACCCACAACCAAGCCCAGGACACACTGGTTCTTTTCTGCTCTGATCATGGCGACTACACCGCAGAACATGGCCTATGGTGCAAAGGCTTGCCCTGTTTTAAGCCTGCATACCACGTACCTGCTGTGATCCGATGGCCTAAGAATATCCCACAATCGCTACAGGGAAAACAAGTCAACGCATGGGTCTCACTCGCAGATTTCGGACCAACGTTCATGGAAATTGCAGGCCTAAAAGCCCCTATAGATATTTACGGAAAAAGCCTCTTGCCATTTCTTAAAGGCGAAACTCCAACACAATGGCGTGACGCAATATTCACCCAATCCAACGGCAACGAACTCTACGGCATCCAACGTAGCGTCATCACGGACAAATGGCATCTGGTCTACAACGGCTTTGACTTTGATGAACTCTATGACATGGAAAACGACCCACACCAAATCACCAACCTAGCTGGTGACGAAACATACCAGCCTGTGATCCGAGAGTTATATCAACGCCTCTGGCAATTCGCCTACGAACAGCAAGACACCTGCATTAACCCCTACATTATGGTCGGCCTAGCACCTTATGGCCCAGGAATTATACGATCAACAGAATGACGACATAGAATATCAACGGCACTCGATCTTCAAGACATCTGATCCCAAGACCAAGACACACCTAAGCGGTCAGCTGCCTGTTTTAATTCATCAAGTACGCCCGGACTCATGGGAATCCCTTCACGGCTGCGCTGAGCATGCGTTTTCATTTCAGGCTCACCGGGATACAAAATTTCATCATGACCTACCGCTTTTGGTAAAGCCCCCCACCGCTGGATCAGGTCACTAACACGCTGACGAAAAATTGCTGGCTTAACGAAATGCTCAATATCAATCGCACCCACCAGCCCGCCGAGCATGCGTTGTTGTGTCAGGTCGCCATACATGGCAGGGATATCCGGGCCAATTGGTGCACCGCCAAGTAACGCACTTAACACATCAATCATCAGTCCCAAGCCAGAGCCTTTGTATTGACCAAATGGATACAGGCCGTTGACCTGATTAGGATCAGTCGTGTCATTGCCTTGAGCATCCACGCCCCAACCTTGCGGAATGGGCACTTGATCCGTCGCTGCATTCATCACACTGTTCCAAGGCGTGATACTGGTGGCCATGTCCAAGCACAACATTTGTTGATCTAGCCCCGGTGCCGCGATGCAAATTGGGTTGGTCCCGCAAAAAGGTTGTGATGATCCGTGAGGCAGAACCATTGGATCCACATGTGTGAAGATTAGGCCGATCATATTTTCTTTTGCTGCTTGTAATCCGTAATAGGCCAACGCTCCGCAATGACTTGAATGTTTGACAGCCGCCCAGCCTGCGCCGGTCTTTTTTGCCATGCTCATCGCCTCTGTTGTGGCATGTGTCATCACCAATTGTCCAAGCCCATGATCCCCATCCACCGTGGCAGCCGATGGGCCGTGTTTTTGGGAGGTAATTTGAGGCTTGGCGTTGATACTGCCGTTGGCAAGCTTTTCGAGGTAATGACCAAGCCTTGCGATGCCATGCGAATCGACCCCTCGCAGATTGGCCTCAACGAGTGAATCTGCCACACGATGCGCGTCAGAGTCATTTAAGCTGGCCTCTTTGAGCAATGTTTCACCTAGACTCAAAAGCCGTAAAGCTGCGATCAGACGTGATGGGACTCTAATTTGTGGCATGTGTATACTCTTTATTAAAAAAGGACTTGCAATAGATTGTATACAGTTTACAATATATTCATGAATCGTCAATACCCATCAGATTTTCAAATGATTGAACCTGTAAGCCTGCCCTACGCGGTGACAGATCAATTACTGGCTGCCATTTTCCATGGCAAAATTGTTGGCGGAGATCGGCTCGTTGAAACCACTTTGGCCAAACAGTTCAAAGTCAGCCGAGGCCCCGTCCGTGAAGCTTTACATTCACTTGCGGGTCTAGGGTTGGTCGATATCCGTCCTAATCGCGGAGCTTTGGTAAGGCCCTTTGGCCCTGAACAGCTTCAACAAATCTATGTTGTCCGAAGCCTTTTAGAAATGGGTGCGGTTCGTTTAGCCTGTGGCAAACCAGCAACCACAAAATGGCAAGGTCTCCACCAAACCATTGGGACACTTCTAGAACAAAACACCGATAGTCCGGGCTGGTCCAAACGAGAAATTGAATCTGACGAACGCTTCCATGCGCTGATTGCTGCTGAATGTGGCAACCCGCGTTTACGTGATGAGATCAATCGATATTACACCCTTGTGCGTGCCATCCGAAAAGCACTGGGCCATCAAAAACAAATGCAGGTAGAAGCTGCCCAAGAGCACCTTGCGATTCTTGATGCACTACTCCAAGGTGATGCCGACTTAGCCGCTGATATTGTTGAGCAACATATTCAACGGTCCGCTAAAGCAGCGATGGCCAGCATGTTCCCCACTAACCCCCTTCCCATAAAAGCGAACACACTATGAAACTTCAAGGTAAAAAAGCCATCGTTACCGGTGGCGCATCGGGCATTGGAAAAGCCATCGCGTTTGCCTTTCTCAACGAAGGTGCAGATGTGGCAATTTTCGATTTGAATCTCGAAAAAACGCAGCAAGTTGCGGATGAACTAACGAAGCTGACCCCTTGCAAAGCTTTTGCGGTGGGCTGTGATGTCGGAATGAGCGATGCGGTCGCAACTGCTTTTGACCAAGCAGAGGAACAATTAGGCGGGCTTGATATTCTCGTGAACAGCGCGGGCCTTATTCGCCAAGCTCCCTTAGTGGAAACGCCTGAAGAGGATTGGGATTTTATTATTCGCAATAATCTTAAAAGTGTTTTTCTCTGTTCCCAGCAAGCAGCAAAGCGGATGATCACGCAAAACCGTGGCGGGCGAATCATTGCGATCTCCAGTATTCATGCAGTCCTTAGTGAACCTAATTGCGGAGCATACACCGCAGCAAAAGGCGGGATTGAATCTTTTTGTCGCACCATTGCCTCGGAATTAGCAGCACATAAAATTACCGTCAATTACATTCGTCCGGGTGCGACCTACACAGAACTAACCATTCCGATGTACACCAAGCAAGTGGTCAAATCGCTGTATGAACGCGTCCCCCTCAAGCAGATTGCTCAGGCATCATGGATCGCCAATGGCGCAGTCTTTTTAGCTAGCGATGATGCGTGTTATATGACCGGCCAAGACTTAACCATCGATGGCGGATACACCATGGATGGCAGTTTACCCGGAGCCGCTTATTGGGAAGGTGAATAATCATGCCCGCTGACCACATCCGTATCTCGCGTATCAAAACAGCGATGCGTCGCGTGGGCCTTGACGCATTGATTTTACGTTTGCCTGAGAACATCGTGATGAGCATGGGGGTCTGGCCGATGAACGGCTTTAGCTATGCATTGATTACTTCACAGGCAGGCCCGACTGCTTTGATTGCACCCTCTTGCGAAGACCAAGAAATGGCTGATTGCTGGTCTGCGGATGTTCGTTTTTTTACTTGGCCTCGTTTGGAAATGTCCGACCCGCTAGAAGCGATTCGCCGCGAGTTAGTTGATTTGGCTGCAAAGCACAATCTTAAACATGCTCGCATTGGGTATGAAGGTTCCTTTGAATATGTCGCCCCATCGCACAATGGCGGCGAAGTCATGGTGGCTTGTGAAAGTTCTATCGCGTATCTCAAATCCGTTTTACCTAAAGCCCAGTGGACCGATGCCAGTGATTTACTTAACAATTTGCGGGCTACGAAAACGCCTATGGAAGTTGAGCGTTTGCGCATTGCACACAAAGTTGCTGCAATGGGATTACGCAAATTTCAACAATCCGCCCAACCGGGAATCCGTGAGACAGAACTAGCAGCAGAAGTCTATTCTCAATGCCTTGTAGGAGGCATGAATTTACCAGGGGTCAAACATCTTAACGTTTACCCGCAAATTTCCTCAGGACCAAACGCTCATCGAGCATGGCGGCCAATTGTCAGTACCACCAAACGCCGTCTGCAAGAGGGTGAATTAGCAGTACTAGAACTCGCAGTATGCGTCGATGGTTTCTGGGCAGATGTAACACGAGTTAAGGCAGCAGGTGAACCTCTACCGATTCAGCGTGATGCATATGCTGCTGTCAAAAAAGCACAGGCCGCAGCCATCAAATCAATCAAGGCAGGCATTAGGGCATCACGTCCGCACCAAGTTGCCACGGACATTCTCATTAAAGCAGGTTTTGAAAAACAGATTGTTCACCTAACTGGGCATGGTGTGGGGTTTCGCTATCACGAGCCAGAGCCGTTTCTCCTACCTGCTAATTCAATGAAATTGCGGGTTGGCCATGTCTGTTCCGTCGAGCCGGGATTGTACGACCCCGCTTGGGGTGGAATCCGCATTGAAGACAACGTGGTGGTCACCGCAGAGGGCGCAGAAGTTTTGACACATGCTGCAAAAAAACTAACTTAAATTACTATAAACACAAACAAAAAATCAGGACGTTCCATGTTCACAACGCAATCTGAGTTTAATGAAAACATCTGTTTTCTTGAAGACCTAACGAAGGCTGTGATTGAATCGTCACGCGTAGCGCCTGACCAATCCGTTGCAGGGTCTTGCCTCAACACCACAGGCGGAAC
>JAESSU010000418.1 GCA_016763955.1 Phycisphaeraceae bacterium
AAAGCCCAATGCTGAGTCCGCGAAGCATGGGATCTCCAGCCGAGAAAATTCAAGCTCAACATAGGCGAGTTAAATCATGACACTTAAAATAATTGAAGGTTTGCTCGTCGGTTTACTTGTCATCATCACATGGGTGATTTGGCGGCGGAGTTTTACGCGGAACCTGCTGGCAATTGTGTATCGGCTGTTAAAATTGTTGCTCACTTACGGTGCCGGATTGCTGGCATTTAAGTATGTTGCCTCGCAAGGTTACGGCATGATTCTCAGCGGGCTTGCTGCGATGGTCGTGGGGTTTGTCACCCTGTTTGTGCTGGGGTTTATTCTCCGGCCAGGCAAGGGTGATGGCGAACACCGCTCCTTACTTAATGGACTTTTTCAACGGTTGGGCAATACGTTTTTGATCCTGCTTTTGTGGGCCGTTTGTGCTGTGGCTGTGGATTTAACTGCCACGATCATTGAGCAAAGTCGTTACAAAGAGCAGGTCAAATCACAATCATGGCTCTTAAGTCGTTTCATGGATTGGCATGAATCCACCGCCGCCGAAATGGACATGCACACGAGCAATCCTTTGTTGGATAAACTTGGTAAGTCCCGTGATTGGCTTTATGACAAAGCAGGGTTTGACCGGCTCCTTGGCCAGGTTGATGCGATTAGCCAGATTCAACAGTTAGCTCCACAGCAGCGAAGTGCCTTAATGAATCAAGATGAAAACCTCAAGAAGTTGCTGCAAAACCCGGACATGCTCAAGGTGATCAATAGCAGCGAAATCCAGAAGCTTATCAAACAGTCTGGTCAAGGCGATGCTGCCGCACTGATGCAGTTAAGTAAGCACCCGGACATCAATAAGCTGCTTTCTGATCCGGCGATGTACAAACAGATTATGTCTCTTAATCCAAGCAAGCTCATGGCAGAACACAAGTCGCTTTCGGGGACGGATGCGAAGTAGTCAAGTGAGACTCATTTGAGATTCACCCTCGGGAATCCTTCGGCTTCCCGAGGCTTTTGTTGTTTTAACTAAAAGCCGTTGGAAGTGTCGATAGCCAATTCCAACACGGTGCATAGGCGATTGCCCCCATGTTTGTTTTGTGAGCAGGTCTTGCTGAATATTGATCTCGAATCAGCCGATAAATAACTAAATATGGACCCAAATGCCCATGACAACACGCCTGCGCTTGCGCAGATTCCAGTGAGTTGCCTGATTCTGACGAAAGACGAACAGTTCAACATGGACGCTGTTTTGCAGACACTGAGTTTTAGCGATGACATCGTGGTTCTCGACAGTATGTCCGATGATGACACGGTAAAGATTGCTCAGGCGACAGCCAATGTCCGTGTGTTTAAGCGACCGTTTGATACGGAATACAAGCAACGTAATTTTGGACTTCACGATATTGATTTTAAATATTCTTGGGTCTATATCTGTGATGCAGATGAACGTGTGCCTGCGGATTTACGTGACGAGATTAGTCGCGTTGTGACGGACTCTGATTCTGTGTATTCAGCTTATCGCTTGCGTTACAAGAATATGTATTTGGGCAAGTGGATCAAGTATGCTACGAGTTATCCGGTATGGATTATTCGACTGGTGCAGCCGTTAAAGGTTGCTTATGAAAAGCGTGCGACGAATGTGCATCCTATTGTTAAAGGTGAGATTGGTGAATTGGATAACCACTTTATTCACTACAGTTTTAACAAAGGCTTGCGTCATTGGTTTGCCAAGCATAATTTTTATTCTGATCGTGAGTCGGTTGAAGGTTTTGCCGTGCGTGGCAAGGGGATGCCTGCGTTAAAGCAGCTAATCCATAGTGATCCAATCCGGCGTCGGCGTGCGATTAAAAACCTAAGTTTTTTCTTGCGTGGTCGAGGGTTCTTCCGTTTCTTTTATTCATTTTTCTTGCGTGGCGGTGGGTTAGATCGGCTCGCTGGTTTTCACTACTGCGCTATGATTAGTATGTATGAATACTGGATTGAACTTAAGATTCAGGAACACGAAGTGCAATGGTCTCAAAAGACGATGAAGCTGTCACAGAAATTACTTGCTGAGGATGACGCATGACGAGCAAAATCGACATTTTCATCCCCACGTTAAATGAGTCCACACATATTGCATTGGCCGTTGCCAATGCCAAAGCAGTGGGCAATGTGTATGTCCTTGATTCCTGTAGCACAGATGGCACGCAGCAACTTGCGCGTGATGCGGGTGCGACCGTCGTGGAACATGCATGGGAAGGTTATGCTCGCCAAAAAAACTGGGGCTTAAATAATTTACCCTTTACCGGTGACTGGGTTTTTATTCTTGATGCTGATGAACGTATCACACCCAAACTTCAGCGTGAGTTAGAAAATGTTGCAGCAAATCCCAACGCCGCGTCAGGTTATTACGTCAATCGTTTGCTACTTTTCATGGGGCAAACCATCCGACATGGCGGGCTTTACCCTTCATGGAATCTGCGATTTTTTAAGCGCGGTCAAGCCTACTATGAAGACCGCAGTGTCCATGAACATATGATCTGTGATGGAGCGACAGATTATTTGCGATACGAGATGCTTCATGTCCGTTGCGAAAGTATGACTCAGTATATTGACAAACATATCCGTTATGCAGACCTTGAATCAGATGAATGGGTCAAACAACGCATCGGTAAAAGCCAAGGTGCTCAGACCGGTCGACTTTTCCGTGACATGCTTCGCTATCGGCAGTGGGTGCGCAGACATATCTGGCCTATCACCCCGTTTCGACCGCTTTTGCGATTCGTCTATATGTACTTTTTTAGGCTAGGGATTCTTGATGGGCGAGCAGGTCTGTCATTGGCAAACTTGATGGCCAATTATGAGTATATGATCAGCTTGCTGTATCGTGATAAGATGATTCAACTCCGCGAGCAACAGCGTGAAAGTTCGACCCCGCCAGTCTAGAGGGCCATTGGTCAGTCAATCAGCTTAGCGAGGCATCAAAGCTCTCAACGAACTGACCTGGAGCAAGCCAGCCTAGTGAGACCAAAAAATCATCCAAACGTGTGAGTGTATCCGTAAAGATTTCAGTGTTGTTCCCCTCACGATAGTTAAAAAATCCGTGACCTTGCTGGGGATATCCAATGAGTTGACAATCATTGCCCGCTTCGAGCATCAATTGCGTGAAAGCAATTACTTGCTGATAGGGTACGGTGACATCATCTTCGCCATGGACGATCATGGTCGGTGGCAAGCCTGACTCAACATTGTGCATCGGTGAAACATCACTGCCACGATCTCCAAAATCTTTTAGTAGACCGCTTACAGATTCGTTGTGTGTATGCTTGGCCCAACTCGATGCGACGGTGTCTAACACGGGGTTAAACAGAAACATTGCTGCGGGTGTCGGATCAATGGCCAGGTCATCATCTGGGGCATCACAGTTTTTTGCGGTGGCTGTATTGGCTGCAAGATGCCCGCCGGCACTACCGCCTGAGGCACAGATTCGCTGACTGTCGATCCCTAGTCGATCTGCATGGAGCTTGATGTAACGCATTGCAGACCGCGCATCTTCCACACAGGCAAAAGGGGTGACATTATGTTTGTTTTTGATGCGGTATTCGACAAGCCCACAAGTGACGCCCCGCTGAGCCAGATAACAGGCTTGCATGTAAAATTGCTGGATGCTGCCGCCGGTCCAACCACCGCCAAAATAAAACACCACCGCTGGCGTTGGGCCAGTGACATCTTGGGGTTTAAAAAGATGAATCGGCAGGTCAATGTCATCGACCGTGCGATAAATCTCTGCGCTGTGGGCGCGGGGGAGCTCAACGGGGATTGTGCGAATGGTCATTAGGTTATCCAATACAAAATGAAGGTCAATCAGTGGTTTCGGCGGGCGATTCTTTGCGTCCGCGTATTAACAGTTTGATCGGCACCTCGGAGAAGGGCAACTGATCACGCATCCGATTAATGATGAATCGTTCGTAAGTGTTGTCGAATAGGTCGGGGTGATTCACAAATACGCCAATGGTCGGTGGGTAAATTTGCAGTTGCGTGACATAGAACACGTTGAGCCGCCGTCCCATGTGTGCGGGTGGTAAACGTTGCTGGATGATTTCTTTGACGATGCGGTTAAGCTCGCCGGTGGAGACGCGATGGCCTGCTTGTTTATAGAGGTTGTTGACCATGGCTAATACCGGACGAAGTCCCTCGGCCTTTTGAGCACTAAGAAACGCAATGGGGGCAAAGCTTAAGCCCTTCATTGAATCATCAAGATACGTTGCATAATCTTCCTTAGTCGTTTCTTCGGGAACCAGATCCCACTTGTTAATCACTAATACGACGGGCTTGTCATGCTTGACAATCTCGTTGCCCAATTGCTTGTCGACCTGACTGATAGGCAGCGATGCGTCAATCATAAACAGCACGACATCGGCACGTCGGATGGCTAGCAAGCTGCGGTGATGGGAGTAATATTCGATATCACCTTTGATGGATTTGTGTTTTCTCACACCGGCTGTGTCGATGGCTGTGAAGACGTGCTTTTTGATTTCAAAACGAACGTCAACGCTATCACGGGTCGTGCCTTCGATTTCACTGACAATGACGCGCTCTTCACCAGCAAAGGCATTAACGAGTGTGCTCTTGCCTGCATTTCGCTTGCCGACGATGGCAATCTTAATGCCCGTTTCAATATCATCGTTCTCTCGACCTGATTCGGAGATGGCCTGAAAATCAATGGCATCTCGTAATTGATCCAAGAAGGTATTTTTTAAGTGGTTGGTGACCGTGGAAATCATGACGGGCATACCAAAGCCCAGCTTCATGAAATGAGCAGCTTCCATCTCTAAGTTTTGGCCGTCGACTTTGTTGCAGACGAGCATCACTTTTTCCATGATCGCGCCCCCTGCACGCAGTAAGCGTGTGACGCGTTTATCCAATGGGACAATGCCCGTCTGAGCATCGACGACAAAGAGAATTAAGTCTGCATCAGCCAATGCATTGGCGATTTGCCTTTCAACTTGAGCGGTGAGATTTTGGGAATCTTCAATGCCATAGCCGCCGGTATCGTAAAGTTCGATGTGCGGGCCTTCACCATTACGACCTTTAGCAGGTAATTGGGCGGTGGTACTCACGCGGTCACGCGTCACCCCCGCAATGGGATCGACGATACTAATTCGTCTGCCCGCGATCAGGTTAAATAGACTACTTTTACCCACATTAGGGCGTCCAACAATAACAACTTTAGGCATCATGCGCAGTTTACTCTCTTGTTCTTATTCTGCTCCCAGAGCTTGACCGCCTCTGGTTCACGGGCATACAGCGGCACGAGTGCATAGGCATCCGTGTCCTGTGGGTCACTTGCCAGTCGTTGACCGATTTGCCAGACAAACTTTGCTTGCGGTTTAGCAAGCGCGCTGTCGAGCACCACAAGTTCATCACACGATGAATTTTGTGACCCCCCGCCCCGGAAATTTTCCCCAAGTTCTGGAAAAACTTCCGGGGGGAGGGCTTCGCCTAACAGTTGTATCTTGCGTCCACCAGAAATCACGTTACCGATTTCATGATCACATCCGGAGAAATTTTCGGGGGAACTTCCGGGGGTGGGGGAGTTAAGCAACTGTTCAAGGTTTTGCACGTTGGGTTTGCTGATCAGTGACCAGTGACTGCCATCGTGTTGATAGAGACCGCCGTAGACGGTTTTGTTTTTGTGATTTAAGGCGACCGCTAGTAGGTCGTCTGAGGGTTGTACATTTTGTGCCACCACATCAAGGGTGGGGACTGCGATAATTTTCGCGCCTGTGATCATGCTGATGACTTTGGCGGTGGTGACTGCGATGCGCAGGCCGGTGAAGGAACCGGGGCCGATGGAGACATAAATTTCGCCAATGTCTGCGGGCTTGATTTGGTGTTTGTCGCAGAGGTCTGCAATGCTGGGCATTAGGTCTACTCGATGGCGGCGTGGCGTGGGCAGATCGATTGCGCACAGCATCTGGTCACCGCGACCTAATGCGATTGCACCTTGTCTGCTTGAGGTTTCGATTGCGAGGTTGTATGCGAAATCCACCATAGCCCAGCTATTGTACCTTAAACCGGTCAAAACTGGAATCAATTTATTTTTTAAATGAGCCAAGTAAAATCGCTATTGGTTAGGTAAGTCACGTAACAACTGTCTTGGCCGTTCTTTCTGCACTTGCGTGATGGCTAGCTCAATGATTGCTTTAGACGGGCTATTGGGCAATGGGGCGGTGATTTGTCGGGCTTTATCGCGATTTTTAAATTGCGGTTCGGGACAGGTCACAAGGATCCATGCCAGGTCATATTTAAGCGCGTTGTCAGGTGATTGTGCCATTGCTTTTTCAAGGAGTTCGATGGCACTAGCGGTATCGCTGAGCATGTATCGGGTGAGTCCAAGAGACCACCATGCAGCAGGTTCGTTGGGTCGAATTTTAAGGACTTGCTCAAAATAAGGTTGGGCTTTGGCGTAGTGTTTTTGATTGAGCATCAGTAATCCCAGTTCCTGATAAGCACCAATGGCATGCGGCCTTAACGTGATGGCTTGTTGATAAGCATGGATCGCAGGGTCGATGTGGTTTAGGTTTTGTAGCGTGCGACCTAAGTAATGCCACGCCGAGACGTAGGCGGGGAAGAGGGAGACTGCTTCTTGGAAGTGTTTGGCAGCTTGGGGTAACTGGTCAGTTTGTCGTAATGCCAGTCCGAACCAGTAGTGTCCTTGAGGTAGATCAGGTTGAAGTTTGAGGGCTATTTGAAGGGGCGCGATTGCGTTTTGAGGTTCGCCTTTTTTAATCAACACGCTGGCATAGTTTGCGTGAAGCTGGGCAAATTGTTGGTGATGTTCTAAGCCTTGTTGGTAGTCGTCGTAAGCGTTTTGTAGCGCTTGTGGGTGTTGGGTGTGATCGTATAATTTTTCCCATGCAGCGCCTCGATAGTTGTATGCCATCCATGAGTTTGGATTTTTATTTAAGGTGTCACTAAAAAGCGTAAACCAGTTGGCATAGGCAGGGGTGTAGCGCATGGTTTGAACCATGAGTAAGGCAAAGATCACTGCAAAAAAGGTTCTGCGAGTTATCGCATTAAAGCGTTGGGTCAGTAAGTACAATGCCGCTGCGGCGGAGGCGATGATGCCCATGGTCGCGTGATAAGCAAAGTGGTCTGCGACATAACTAAATCGCATGGGATAGACATCAAATAAACCTGATGCGGGTAACAATGTGCCTACGGTAAACAGGTATCCAGCTAGGGGCCAAAGCGTGATGCGCTTGCGAAGTGTCCAAAAGACAACGCCAATAATCACCGCTGCGAATGGGAAAAGGTACAGCAAGAAATTGTGGCTGGTGATATCCCATCGCGGGTAATTGAACATAAACACATCGGGAAAGATCACCTTCTGAGCATAAAAGAGCACGACGCGCCCGTAGATGATGATTCGCTCAAGTAGGTTTTGATCCCAAGCTGCGCCGCGGGCTCCTACCTCGGTTGTCTCCATGCTCAGTGTGATGCGTGAGAGCATGATGCCCAGAATAAAAAAAGGAACCAGCAAGCCCACATGTTTCCATGGCAAGCGTTTAATCACCGTCTTCAATGAGTCGGACGATGAGCACTGTCTAACCCACAACACCAACACCATCGCAGCTGGAAAAGTCGTCGTCACAGTCTTACTAAGTAACGCGCTTATGAAGAAAATCAAAGCAACGAAATACCAGACCCACTGCCTCCGGAAGTGTGGGCGGGGGCGGTTTGCAAAATGTAAGTAACTCAATGCGGCGAGCAGATAGCACACCAGTGATAGTACATTTTTACGTTCAGTGATCCAACAGACGGTTTCCACATGAATCGGATGCAGGGCGAATATTGTTGCCGCAAGCCATGCGATGCGCTTTAATCCTAGGCTTACTAAAAGCCACCACCAAAGCAGACTCGCGGTGATATGTAGGACGAGATTGGTGCTGTGATAACCCGGAGCCCAGAGTTTCCAGCATTGATATTCGGCCCAGAATGTAGAGTGCACTAGCGGATAATATTGAGGCGTTGCGCCTCGCACGGTCCAGATGCGAATTAGGCCTTGGACATTTTGAAGATTGGGATTCGCTTGCACGTAGCCATCGTCATCCCAGATAAACCCGTTAGAAAGACTCGGCGTGTACGCAATGACCGCAAGTAAGACTAGCAGTCCTGCTTTGAGCAGATGTCGATTGGGGGATGGATTCGGATGGGTCAGTAACGGCTCGGTGGTCATGCACGCAGTATAACTTAACCTAGCTACGGGCAATGATTGTGGCGGTGTTTTTACTGATTGGTAAACAGGCTGCGTTGAATCTCGTCATAGATGAGATTGGCTTGTTCTTTGTCGACGGAATGTTTCAGTCCCATGATTTCAATGCGCGTGCGATTGAGTCCTGTGCCGGTGACGATCAGGCGGTAGTTTCGACTGCGGGCACTGGTGAATTCGATGACCGCGTCCACTGCGGTTTGGATGGGCTTGATGTTTTTGAGTTGTAATTGGTTAAGTGTGTTTAGGGCTTGCTCGACGACGCGTCTGGGTTCGATTTGGACGGTTTTGCGTACGAGTGCGACTTGCGTCCCTTTTTTTGCCAGCACATTGGTCATAGGTGTATTGTTATTACAGCCGGTCATTGTCAGGGTTAACCCGAGTCCCAGAATCATCATCAGACATGTTGCAGTTTGTTTCATAGGCTCAACTTCGGCTATCTCACTGTAAAAACTTGAGATGTTGGGTTTGCTGATATCGTAACGTTGTTTTAGCATCATAAATAGATACGAAGCTTTTTGGAGCGAGACAGCCTTTATGCAAACCCTATTTAAAGAACGACTGGATCGCACAAACCCTGTTTGGATGAGCTTTGGCCCAACTGAGCAGGCGGTGGATGTGATTGAAAGTTTTGGACACTATGAAGCAGAGTATGCTGCCATTCGCAAGGGCGTGGGCATCTTGCACATGCCCTGGGTGGGATTGGTGAATATGGGGGGCTCGGATCGCTTGGCCTTTCTTAATAATCTAGTGACGCATGACGTAAAATCTTTGACTCCAAACCAAGTACGCCGTTGCTACCTACTTAGTAAACAAGGACGCATTGATGCGGATTTGCTGGTACTTCAGCAAGAAGGCAACTGTTTGCTACTGACGGATTGTTTTGCCTCAGCCCGTGTTGCAGATGAACTAGGGCGTTACATCTTTGCTGAAGATGTGGATCTCCAAAACATCACCGAGCAATGGGAAACCCTTGGACTCTTTGGCCCGGCTGCGATGCGTGTCTTAGAAGCAGCTGTCGGCGAATCAACACTCATTGAACTGGCCGTGGATACTTTTACGCAAGTGCAATTGCAAGACACACAATGTCTACTCGTCCGTCAGGATATGGGCAATACGCCCGGTGTTCTTTTGCTCGTTAAAGCCAATGCACTCGATGCTGTGTATGGCAGTTTGATTCAACAAGTCGGGGGCATTGTCCCGGATATCGATCAGTCTAAGGATGATAATCCTACTGGCCCCAAACGTGATCTGGTGGGACGTGCCATCGGTTGGTCAGCGTATAATACGGCTCGCATTGAGTCGGGGGTTCCGATGTTCCGTGTGGATTTTGGGCCTGACTGTTTGCCCCATGAAACAAGCATTTTGAAGCAGACGGTGAGTTTTACCAAGGGCTGTTACCTAGGGCAGGAAGTCGTCGCGCGGATGGAATCACGAGGCCATCCCAAACGCAAGCTCGTGGGAATCAAGTTTGATAGCACGGATTTGCCCATTGCCGGGAGCCATGACCAAACGCTCGGCAATGCCAACATCAAAATAACGGTCTGGAAAGCGTTCTGAAAACTCATCTAAGCCTGAGCCAC
>JAESSU010000419.1 GCA_016763955.1 Phycisphaeraceae bacterium
GGCTTGGGTTATAATCAATGGCCTTGTGCTTAGTAACCCGTCTCTAATCGCTAGTATGTATAGGATCACCAATGCCTTCTTACACGATCACGCAACTTGCTAAACACGTCGATGGTCAGGTCACTGGCCTTACCGATGTCACCGTTACAGGCATCCAAGTGCTAGACCAAGCGCTAGCGTCGGATCTTTCGTTTATTCGATCTGCTAAGTTTGCCCAACAGTGGTCTTCGTCAGCTGCCGCAGTGGTCTTGTTAGCTCAATCAATTGAAATCCCCCAAGATTGTGTTAACCGTAGCGTGATTCGCGTTGAAGATGCAGACATGGCGTTGAACAAGGTGATTGAGCTTTTTGCGCCACCAAAGGTTTGCCCGCAAGCAGGGATTCATCCCACCGCTGTGGTTTCAGAGACGGCAACCCTTGGCAACCAAGTGTGCATCGGCCCTTATTGTATCATTGGTGACAATGTACAAATTGGCGAAGGTTGTGTTTTACATAACGCAGTGAGCGTGTATGAAAATTCAAGCATGGGTTCTTATTGCGAAATTTACTCGGGGGTTGTGATCCGTGAACGCTCACAGATCGGCCACCATGTCATGATTCATTGTAATGCTGTTATTGGTGCTGATGGCTTTGGATTTCGCGCTTCAGATGACGGACAGGGCATCACCAAAATTCCGCATATTGGCAATGTGATCATTGGTAATCATGTCGAAATAGGTGCCAATTCTTGTGTCGACCGAGCTAAATTTTCTGCGACAACAATTGGTGATGGCACTAAAATCGACAACCTCTGTCAGATTGCTCACAACGTTCAAATTGGACGCTGCTGCCTGATCGCAGCCCAAGTGGGCGTGGCAGGATCGACCACCGTGGGCGATGGCGTCCAAATCGGCGGACAGGTTGGAATTCGTGACAACATCAGTATCGGCAGCGGCGTGAAACTTGCAGCCTGTGCTGCGGTGATGGGGGACATCCCCGATGGTGAAACATGGATGGGCATCCCAGCCAAGGAACAAAACACGGCCGCTCGTGAATTTGTGGCGATCCGAAAATTGCCCGAATTGTTAAAGGTCTACAAAGAGTTTAGCAAACAGATGAAAAACGATTAAACTGTTAACAGCCAATGGACGGCTGTATTAAATGATCGCGATGCACGGGCATTGCATTGTGTGCAGGTCGATGGAGAAAACCAGCCCACAACAGTACGACGAACGCGCGACAGGTTCGCTTATGCAGCATAAACAGCAAACCATTGCAAAACCCGCCAGTGTCTCTGGTCGTGGACTCTTCACAGGCCAACAAGTCAATGTGACCTTCAAGCCTGCGCCCCCTGACTATGGCATTGTTTTTTCCCGCAAAGATATGGGCGGTGAAGAAATACCCGCACGCATTGATCAGGTCGTCCAACAGGATCGCCGGACCATGCTCCAGCAGGGGAAAACCACCGTCATGACCACCGAGCATGTGCTTAGTGCGCTGTCAGGGCTAGCCATCGACAACTGTATCATTGAACTTGATGCAATGGAGCTTCCCGGTGGTGACGGTTCTGCAAAGTTATTTACCGATGTCATTCTCGAAGCCGGGCTTAATGTTTCAGAAGCGCCCCGACGGACATTGGTCATTGATACCCCCATTTCGGTGAGTGATGGCGATGCGGTCGTCGCTGCTGTGCCTCATGACAAGCCGACTTTGCAGGTGGTTTATGAGCTCGACTATGATGAACATAATGCTATTGGTCATCAGCTTCGCGTTTTTGATTCTGCTCAGGGCGACTATGCTCAGCAGCTTGCACCAGCTCGGACGTTTGTACTTGAAGCGGAAGTTCGACAACTCCGCGCAGCAGGCCTAGGCAAACATTTAACACCCAGCGATATTTTGGTCATCAATCACGAAGGGCCCATGGGCGGTAATAATTATCGTTTTGATGATGAGCCGGTTCGTCACAAAATTTTGGATCTTATTGGTGATCTTTGTTTGTTGGGGGTTCCGATTCAAGGCCGCATTGTGGCTTACAAGTCCGGTCACGCGCTAAACCATGAACTCTGCCGAGCGCTACTTAAACAGTACCGTGAACAACGCCGTCAGCAATTAACCCAAAGTCATAAAGTACTTGATATTCGCCAGCTTTCACGCATTTTGCCCCATCGTTATCCGATGTTGCTCGTAGACCGTGTGCTGGAGATCGAAGGCACGACCCGTGCAGTAGGGATTAAGAATGTCACGATCAACGAGCCGTTTTTCCAAGGTCACTATCCTGGCACGCCCATCATGCCCGGGGTTTTGATTGTTGAAGCGATGGCTCAGCTTGCAGGACTTCTAGTCGGCCAAGAACTCGAACACACCGGTCGTCTGGCAGTTTTGATGAGTATGGATCGTGTCCGTTTGCGCCGTCCGGTGACACCCGGTGACCAATTGATTCTTGAAGCGAAGACGATCCGTATTCGCCGTCAACTCGCTCACATGGCTTGCACCGCCTATGTGGGTGACAACATTGCTGCCGAAGCCGAAATCAAATTCATGCTCATCGATGACGAACAAGCCTAACCCCCCCCGGAACCCCCGGAACCCCCGGAAGTTTTATTTGGAATCAAGCGTACTTCTTGGTTATTTTAATTGCGTTTAAAACTTTTTAGAAAAGCCCAATGCTGAGGCTCGGCTTCCGGGGCGAAGCATGGGATTCCCGAGTCCCGTCTATTTGATTAAGGAGTCCGTCATGCCCGTTACAAAATTGACTGCCGATGCTCGAATCGAAAAAGCCATTCTTGCGGGCAAGCTCCTTAGTGAGATGAATTTCAATCAAAAAGTTTGGGCATTGACGGTTCGCATTCCCAAAGGCAAGGTTGCGACTTACGGGGACATTGCTCACAAGCTCGACTCTCAGGGATATCGTGCGGTGGGTATGGCCATGAATCGTAATCCTTACGCACCGGCTGTGCCTTGTCATCGGGTGGTCGGAGCCGATGGCAAACTCACTGGTTTTGCAGGTGGGATTGATGCCAAGCGGAAATTGCTCGTTGACGATAAAGTGCCCATGCGTAATCTTGATCAGGTTGATCTCTGCGAGGCTCATTTTGACTTGTGAGTCCGATTTGTAAACGGAACTCGAACCGAGGATTTTTACGTCTGATAATGCCCGAGTATGTGCTGCCAACAGGTTACTTTTCTCACATAAAGCCGAATTTGGGCTATTGTTAAGTCCTTTAATGTTCGACAATATTCATGTAGGCAAGGTATCGTTACGCTGACCGGAGTCAGGGTACGTTTACGATGGGATATGGGAAGTTAATAATTACAATGACCCAACAGGCTAGCAGTATGACCGTAGACGAGATCTCAATGGGTTCCAATATGAATTCACATAGCTCTGCTGCGCCTAGTGCTTTGCCCCACAAACCGATCTCCGCCAAGTTAGCCAAGTTACAACAGGCCCTCCAGCAGCAGGTCTTTGAGCCGGATCACGAATATCAGGTTTTCGGCAAGCCGGAGATGCAGCGCGATATCGCACCCACCATGGTCAATTATTGGTTTGCCACAAGTGGACAGGCCACAACGCCAGAAGAAATTTTCGATCATTTGCACTGGGGCGGGGTTTACGTTTTTCTCTGTGAAAATACCAATGAAGCAGTGAGTGTGCAGCAGGCTTTTCATGACAAAGGCGGCTTTGTAATCGATCAGCCCATCACGCCTATTCGCACGCGGATCATGGGGCTAAGTGTGCCCGGGTTTTGCAAGAAGGGTTATTATTTTATTGCTCGGAAGATGCTCCTAGTCTTGCCAGGCACCACGACGGATCGCTTTACTTACCATGTCCAACTGGCTCGCAATGAACAGGCTGAATTTGGTCATGTGGTTTACAAAGAGGTTCCTTCACTGGATAACGTTGTATGGCGTTTGAAAGAAAAGCATCCCGAACTTTCTCACGAAGTGATTCTCAAACGTGCCCGCAAGCTTGTTGAAAGTGTCTTCCCGATTTTCCTGACGCGTGAGACTGCAATTCTTAATATTCTCCAACGCGATCTGCCTGAGGATTACCGGCATCGTGTGCCTAAGGTGATTGGTTATGAGAAGGATAGCCGGGGCTTTGTTCGCCGTTTGTATCTCAATTGGTTGAGGCTTGGCGGCAAACCCATGACTCAAATCGAGTTTGCCATGCAGTCCGCGGACTTACTGCGCACGCTACATGACGAAGGGGGCATGATTCACCTAGACCTTCGTTTAGATAACATCGTCATCAGTAATGGGCAGGTGAGCTTTGTAGACTTTGGCTCAGCGGTGCGTGTCGGCGAAGACCTAACCCAAAGCCCAATGCTCAGCACGCTGTTTGAAGAGATGATGCGCACCAGTCAAATTCAACGCTTACTGGGCAAATGGAAAGACACCGGCCGGGTCACCAGTCGCGTGATCAGTGACCAGCATCAGCGTGTCGATAAAGCAATCGACTTTTTCTATCTAGCTGTGCAAATGAACCGCCCGCATAATAACCCTGAATTTGTCGATCAAGTGCATTACGACAAAGAGAGTCTCGAAGCAGGCCAAATTAATAATCTCACCGGCTCGATTCTCCGGCCCCAAGACCCACAACGACCCGTCTTTCGCTGTGCTTCGGATATTCTCAATGGCCTTAAACGTATTGAACGCAGACTCTATGATGCAGATCAGCATCCGAGCCAATTAAACAAATAAGTGCGTTAAGTGACAACAATACCATTTACGATTAACACTTGTGCGTGACTGACATTGCCAACACAAACGCGACAAAGTCTTATGAACCGTTCGACGCGTATAAGTTGACTGCAATTTAGTATTGACATTGGTCTGTTATCGCTAGGCGCTTTTGCTTCAAAAAATAGCTGCGACACGACGTGTCGCAGATCCATGGAATAAATCTGAACGTTTGATCGTATACTACAGACCATGAATGAATCCCAAACCAAACCATCGTCGTCGATTTTTACTGTTGTTAGTTTGCTCGTTTTAGCAGTAGGAGGCGTGTTTTGGTTAGCCAATAGCCAGAACAACACAGCCGCTGAGCATGGCCAGCTAGTTCCATCACAATTAGCAACAATTAGTAGCGATGGCGTGGTCCACCTGACGAATTGGAGCTATGACATCTCCAAGGCGTTTGCTCAAGCCAAAACCACCGGCAAGCCTGTGCTGATGATGGTTACCGCAGATTGGTGTGGCCCTTGTCAGAAACTCAAAAAGGAGGTCTTGTCCTTACCGGAGGTTGATCAAAAAATCCAAGAAGGTTTCACGCCAGTGGTGTGGGACTTAACCGAGCCCACAGAGCAAGAAATTCAACAAGCGACCCAGTGGCAAGTCACTGATGGTATTCCAGCGATGGTGATTTTTGATGCAGAGGGTAAGCCCGTTAAGCGACTTGTCGGGGCAGTACCTCAAGCAAAATTTCTCCAATGGCTCGGTGCGTAAGGGTTTTATATTTAGCCCCCCCCGGAAGTTTCCCTCGGATTCAATAACCGTTTTGAGCAAAGCCCAACGCTAAGGCTCCGCGAAGCATGGGATTCCCTATCCTCCCCGGAAGTTTTCCTCGGATTCAATAACCGTTTTGAGCAAAGCCCAACGCTAAGGCTCCGCGAAGCATGGGATTCCCTATCCCCCCCGGAAGTTCGAGCCCCCGAATCTCCGAACCTAGCCCCTGAAGCCAGTTTGCAGAGATTATACGCACCGCGTCTATTTTGTGCGTGTCGGACGGTTCATAAACCTTTATAGCATTTACATTCGCCAGGTCAATCACGCACGAGTTTTAATCGTGAGGGGTATTATTTGAATTTTTAATAGCCGCAGACATACTTGTCTGCGCGGTGATGCGACAATTGAAATACAACCGCTCTAATACTTGATACGCAAGGCTGCTGTGGCGGGCACGCCAAATTCCCCATTGGCTTGCGAGGTGTCCACTGTTTGATTGTGGATGTTTCTGCTCATGCGTTTGGAGATATTCTCTATTAGCGCTTTGAGTTCTTCTTTTTCACCTTCAGCAACGAGTTTGACGCGCCCATCAGGCAAGTTCATAACATACCCAGCGACCACGCAGTTCTCTGCACATTCACAGCAGGTATACCGAAATCCGACCCCTTGAACGCGTCCTAAATAGTAAATGGTGTTACGAATCATGTTATGAATTTTAACATAGACGCGATGATTTGTTTGTCACTGGATTAGAAGTTGGATGAATCTACCAGTGACAGAGCTGGTCAGGGTGGTTTAATTTTTCAAGCAGGACGTTTGGGGTTACATCGACCATTCAATAAGGTAATGTGACCAGCCCGGAATCGATGGCAACGCCACAGAGTCAGTCGCAGAATCAAGCATCTGCGGTTTTGAATCTTCCGGACGCATCACGTTTAGTGAGCCGCTAAAACCAGGTGCATGCAGAATGGGCGATTCAACAACATCCATTGATGCATTAAATACAACTGCTGCTAAACTGCCCGTGCGGGTGCGGTAGGTCCATAATACAAGCTTCGAAAGGCTTTGGACCCAAGCTGTCAATGGAGCACCATTGGCCCATGCAGCGATGCGTTGAGCTTGCCGAATTCGTCCGGGCAAACCGAAGTAGTCCCACGGTCGATAACCCTGGACGACAACGCGGCCGCCACGTTCGTTAACGTAGGAAGTCGATGCGACACCCAACACACGGTCTTCGTAATTACGTAGCTTCGTGATGGTCTGGACCTCAGGGGTGATCGGTTCAGAAGTGGAGGCAGTATGTGGATAGTAAGCTTGGAGCACTTCACGAGCATAGTTTTCGTATTGCTCGTTAAACGGATGCTGTTCGAATGACTCCCATGTGCCAGTATCGTGTTGACTTGTAATGCGTACCCCGGTTAGCTCGCCTAGACCAATTTGCCACAAGTGTTCAACTGCTTTTGCGTCGGTAATCACACCCCGTGAAAGTAAATCGGCAAGCGTTTCCTTGGGCAAGCCCATCGCCACATCTCCGGGCAAGAGAACCGCATTGGCTGTGTCGTCTACATCAAAACGCAACGGCATGCCGATGAATCCCCAACCGTTGGCTTGTCGAATACCTACGCAATCCGTGCTTGATAGGTCCTTACCATCGCCACTAACACGGGCAGAGTGATCAAGATCAAAAGGCACGCGTAGCCCAAGCGGAGTCGCGTCGCAGAGTGTTTCCTCGATGCATTTTAGATAGGGGCGATGTCGGTGTAATACTTCTAAATAATCACTGTGCTCAGTGGGATCGTTACCTAAATTTCCCAAGGTGTCGAACGCAACGCCCTCACAGCCAGCTGCGAGATAGAGAGCTGCTTCTTGCAGTGTTGTGGCCAGTGATTTGTCAAACCGTTGAAACGGATAAGACTCCACTTCAGCGAGTGAGTGCGTATTAGGGGGCATCCATGCATCTTGCAATGCGATACCCCATGCTTTGTGGAACACCTCGGCAGGTTCACGTTCATCGAAGAAACCACCGCCGGGGCGTGCAATAACGGGATGATCCGTAGCTGTCCGTGTGACTTCGTAACGTGCGGGGAAATCAGCATAATAAGCTGTGTAATAAGTTAATTGTGTGTTCATTGCACCAACAGCCACCGTAGGGTCTGCGGCGACGACCACATCACGAATGAGCTTGTGTATCTCACAACTTTGTTGGCTCAAAAACTTCATCCATGACAACCGCACTTGATTGATCTCAGGATATGTGTTGGCAACAATCGCTTCATAAAGTGCGACCCGGCCCCACTTCTTGCCCACGATTTGAAAAAACATATCAAGACATCGATCACAAAAACAACCGTGATTCACAAGTGGCGGGTGGAAAAACATCCGCACATCATCATCAATCCAAAGTAATTCGGGACGGCAGCTCGCGTAGAGCTGATACTTTTCGGTGATGTAATCTTGCATGTCTGGATCACGCGGGCAACCGCAACAGACCGAAACCTCACCCTTATGTGTAACGATTCCCTGACCGGGCAAGGGGACGCAAGTCCCTTCCGAATAATCAGAATGCCCCATGCTGTTGAGTACATTAATCATGGGACGAAAACCACGATCTCGAAGACGTTCAACGCGGTCACGCATAATGGGTACACGCCGGCGAACTTCTTCTATCGGGATAAAACGAAAGTCGCGCCCATCAGCTTCTGTGAATATCGAGACGGCATCTACCGCGCCACGATAGCGTTCGAGCATATTTAACAACTGCGTGAAGCGTTGTTCATCGGACACTGCAATCCAAAAAATCCGTTGTGTCATCAAGGGAGATGTCATAGTATTTTTTTTCCTGAATTAGGTAAAGCTTATCTAGAACCTCTCTCGACTCTTGTATCAGTTAAGATAAAAAATCGAGCATTGGTTGTCTGATGGGATGAAAAGGTGAAAGTTGAAAAACGATGAAAGTAACGTCTAGGCAAGGTTGGTTTGATTATGCGAAATAGTACCGTTTATTAGCTCAAGTGCAAGCCCTTTTTCGACCCCATCTACAATTACTTCGCATCGAGTTTGACTAGGCAGCCTTCTCAATCATGCTAGCCAGCCTTTCGTAGCGTGTGGCGATGCGACGGTAGCTTTTAAGCTTCTGAAATAAGCGTTCTACCAAGTTTCTAGACTTATAAAGATGGCGATCGTAATCACGTAAAAATTTACGATTCAAGCGCGGTGGAATCACGGCTTGGGCGCCGCTCTTAATGATCGTTTTTACAAAATCATCCGAA
>JAESSU010000420.1 GCA_016763955.1 Phycisphaeraceae bacterium
ACCCATCGGGTATGATTTTGACCGCGTTAAAAACGTTTTGCAGGCCAAAAATAAATGGCTGTGTACAAAAGCATCCGGACAAGTTCTATTGACGAGGGGTATAAAGCTCTCATACTACCGCAAAGCCGCTTGCAATGCGGCCAAAATGGCAGTTATGAGATTAATCGTTATGCTTTAACCGCCTGCTAACAACTACAACCTAGGCACCATTTGCCTCTAATCATCGACTTAAACAAAACAATTAAGGATCAAACCATGGCTACCAAAGAAGCAATCATCGACGCAGCAACAAATCTAGGCAAGCTCATTGCAGATAACAGCGTAGGGAAAAAATTAGAATCCGCCATCGGCAAGCTCGAAAAAGACACCGCTGCCCAGCAGGAACTCACCCAATATCAGCAGTTCATCCAAGCATTAGGTGAAAAAGAAGCAGCTGGCCAACCCATCGAAGTCGAAGAGAAACAAAAGCTCCAAGCCCTACAAAATTTGGTAGTCCAAAACCTAACCCTCCAACAGTTCCAAGTCGCTCAGATGGATTACTTGGACCTCATGCGAGAAGTAGACCAAATCATCTCCGCTCAAGCAACCGGTCAACAAGCAGCCGCAAACCCTGCTCAACCTAGCGAACCTGCATCACCATTGATTACGCCAAACATGATGTAATCAAACAACTCAGCCCCTTGAAAACCATCCAGATTTTTCACCGCAGAGCCGCTGAGGACACAGAGTTCAAACCAGAGAGAATCCCATTAAAAAAACAAGGGAAAACCTCTGCCTTTCGAGTCTCTGCGATCTTTGCGTCTTGTAAGTTGTTTTTATCGCGGTGGGTTGTTTCAAAGGTCTCGATAGATAAAACACCGCAAATAAATAAAAAAAACGCACCCGTACAAATCACGGGGGCGTTTTTTATGTTTTATTTTATTTCAGACCCCAATCAACGACGGCTTGGCACAGCCAAATCACGCAGGGCTGTATTGTATGGTGGGTCCTGAAGCGTTTTACGCCATTCCTCTGCACGCAGACGCACAGCAGTCCAACGCTGAGCCTGCAAATTCGGACGGGTATCATCTTGAGGCAGAACCTTTTCCTCCATCCCCATTGGACGGGTACTAATATAAACTAGGATTTTGACGCAGTCCTGAATCATGCCACTGTACTGTGCTTGCATCGTCGAATGCACCCGGTCTTCATCTAATGCACGTGAGCAATGAATCATGAACCGACATGCAGCCACGGCAAACTGTTTGCTGACCCGAAAATCAATTTTCTTCCCATCGGTCTGTTCACGCACAATATCTTTAAGTAACGTGAGCATGGCATCACGGTCAGCCTTAAGTGTCAGATTGGGATTGCCATGATGCACATCTGCGTGCATGTTCAATGCTTCAAGCATTGTCAAACGAGCCTGAGGCACTGTTAAAAGACTCATGCTCTCCAAAAGCTGTTCCACAACCACTTGGTCAGGTTCATTAACAAAACTGTTCTGAATCAACGTCAAAATACGCATCTGATCATCTGCTTGAAGGTTCTTACCCATCTTGCCCGCAGCTTGTGCAGCAAGATAACGAATCGCAGGGTTGGTATCCCTCAAAGCGGATTGGATCATATTGATCGCTGACTTATCAAGCAACGATGGAACACAGAGCATGGCATTAAAGCGCACCAGCATTCGGTCATTTTTAAGTAAATCAGGTAACAAACGTGTGAGAGTAGCTGAATAGGCAGACTTAAAAACGCTGCCCGCAGACGGATGTTTCAATGGCGAAATCAGATTGTCCCGTGCATCGGAAACTTGAGGGTCTGCACTGGACTGCATGTTATCAATCCAGAATTTAGCGAACTCGTCAAGCGTTCGCTGCTGTGCGCCATCCAGCGAGGCATTGGCACCAATAAGTTCCATGGGCAGCTTCTCTTGAGCTGTCGCAAATGAACCGACACATAACAGTACGAGCATAACACTCAAGACAGACCGGGTTCTGAAGTTCATCAAGGTGAACCTCCGCGCAAGGTGAGTAAAATAATTAAGAGGGGAAAAACACAACAAACCATATCACTGACCGTTTGATCTGTCAAACATTACACCCCCCCTATCACGCCATAAACCCTTACAAACCAAGCGGTAGAACCCCACTTGAACCAAGCTCCATCCAGTACTCCGCCTTGCAGAAACCACTTTTGGTGGTATGCTTGGTGATTCGGCTTAGAGCTTGGGTCAATCGGAGATTGGCCGGGCGCCCCACAATGCCTCATCCGCAAGCGGGAGTCAGGTTTAACTGACTCACACACAACGTTTGCAGATGCCAATTGTAGGTCGCCAGCATCTGGGCTTTTACTGATCACAGATTAGTATTAACGACGATATCCCGCGGAGAGTTTTTATGTCCTGGCTTTTGGTATGGCAGCCATATTTTACCCCCAAGATGCGAATGACAGGGCGCGCGCATCAAACCAACAATCGTGTTGAGCGTGTGCCAGTTGAAAACGGCAACTTGGCGCAATTTGTGATTGAAAACGACGAAAAAGAAACCTTCGAAGTCGAGTTAGTCCCAGGCGGATCAGGCGGGCGCGTTGCAGTAGGATGCACCTGTGATGAATGCCAAGAAGCAGGGATGTGTGAACACATCTATGCGGGCCTTGTGGAATTAAGTCTCCACCCAACAGGCCAGAACAATGATGAAGACCGGATTGAAAACATCCGCCCTTCATCCCCTAAAGCACGCAAACGCGAACGCTCCATGAGCCGGATGATTACGCGCACCGAGCCGCCATGGGCCACCAAGCTAAGCCATCTGCGAGCAGTCTCACTTTCGGGCGGTAGCACGACCATTTCACATTTGCCCGTGCAACGCCAGGTCTGTTATATCCTGCTCCCTGATGTTTCATTTCGACACAATAGTGCTGTCGTGGAACTGCGTTTTCGCCAGCCCACACGTGAAGGTTGGTCTTCTCCAAAACAATTTAAAATCAGTGAAGACATCATTCACACACTCACCGAGCCAGAAGACAAACAACTCTGCTCGTTGTTGATGGGTGGATCACATCCGGTTCAAGAAGATTGGTCGAGTCGATCCAGTGCACGTTCCGTTCGATCCCAAAGTGTTTTTGTCCTGCCGCAAGGTGGTCGCCAATTGCTCTTAGCACGCATGATCCAAACCGGTCGCTGCTTACTGTCAGCGGAAAACAATAACCTACTGCCTCTGGAATGGGATGCTGATGATCCAGATGTCTTGCAGACTAATTCGTCACGCCCGCCGTGGACACTTTGGCTCGTGGGCAACGAAACCGAAGATG
>JAESSU010000421.1 GCA_016763955.1 Phycisphaeraceae bacterium
TGTCGAAACCGTCCAGCCCCTTGTAACTAGTTCTTCGCCTGTTTGTCCGCCACCGGAGACCACAGGTGTTCCGCTCACATTGCCCCGAGGGTTTCGTGCCAGTGTATCGCCGAGACGAAAAGTACCCGTCTTACCTTTTAATTTCATAAAGAAGGCTTGCCACTCGGCGGCCTGTTGTCTCGTAAGTGGAGGCAAAGTTAGAGTTGCCAACCAGACAGCCCCTTGGTGCGCTACTGTCTGCGACTCTCTCGTGAACGGCGAAATAGTTTCAGAAACAACAGGTTCGAAGCTTATGTTTGCCGAAACAAAACCCGGCGAAGCAGGTAAGTCGAGAGGGTACGAAATCATTTTTATCGCCCTCTAATGGCGCGGGAAGATCCGCCGCCGCGCAAAGAGGCTTCCTGAACTCCACGAATTGCTGCTTTCTCTATTTTCGGAAGCTGTCTATCTAGTTCCGCTCGAACTTCGCCACGAATTCCTACGGCAAAATTATTGTTTTGTTCTACTACTATTGTTTGACTTGTGCCGCCCAGTTCGCTGTTAGGTATAATGCTACCCGCCACATTAGGAACAAATAATTCTGCTCCACGCTCACCAACAAGAAACGAGTCTCCGGACGTAACACTTCCACCTCCGGCTCGTGCGCCGGCAATATCAAGAGGAATGTTTGGCGGGGCCAAAGAAATAGGCGCGGTCGCTCCACTTCCTATATTTAGCCCTCCCAAAATAGCGTCAGTGATTTTCTTTTGAATGATGATGCGAATGAGGTCTTGTATGATCGACGACGCTACGTCCTTAAAGGCCTGTGCGGTTATTTCGCCCGACGTAGCGATATCGGACAACAAATTCGTAAAGGATTGACCAGCTCGATTCGCAAGCGAGTCAATCCCCTCGAACATTTCCACCCAGCGGCTCCCGGTTTGTGCCGCTGACTTAGATGCGTCATCAAGTGTTTGTTTTGCCTTTTTGGTTAAGACATCCCATTGCTCGAAAACGATCAAATTATTTTTTAACCCTTCGTCGAGTTCGGTGATTCGCTGATTAAATATATCAAGCGGTGTTAGAGATTCTTGTACCGCCGAGTTGAATTGGCGTTGAAAATCAGCGGCACTAGCCTGGCTCGTTTTAAACTTCGTAGCCAATTCTTCTCTGACTTTTTCTAAGGACAGAAGTTCGCTTGTGACTTCGCGTACTTCTTTGGCTTCTTCGGAAAGCGGGTCCAGTCCTGACTCGCGTACTGCGTTTAGTATCCGCTGTTCGTCGGCGTCTTCTCGTATTTTGGCAGCTAGGTCGCCGCCTTCAAACTGAACGCGGTTTATTTCCTTCTGGTTGGCTAGAGATATTTCAGCGAGTTTGTTTTTCTCACGAAGTCCAGCAATGACCTTTTCAAATTTGATCGCCGCTTGTTCTTCGTTGCGTAATTTTATCGCTTCTTCTAAACGCTTTTTGTCTCCGTCTAAGGCCTTACCTCCCAGCTTGCGGATTGCAGCATTTAATTCCAAAGCTGAGTCCGTAAGCCTAAGTTCCGCTCGTTCCCGATCGAGCGTGTCGATTATTTCTTGTACCTTCTTTTTGTATTCGTCAGCTTCTTGTTCAGCCTTTGTAAGTTTCCCGGTAGCTTTGAGGCCTCCGGCCTTTTCGCCTTTTAGACTCTCGTTCATTTGAATTTTTGGTATTTTGCCGAGACCTTTGAATGTAGAAGGCGAAAAGTCGGCCTCCTTGCCCGTGGGTAACGGCGATTTCTGATTACCGGAGTTCGTTTTCTTTTGTTTAGGTTGGGATCGACCAAATTTCGGTGGTGCTGGCGGAATAGTGAGATTTTTTACATCGCCAAAGAAACCCTTAATTCTCTGGAGTTGCTTTCCTATTCCGTCAACAACGGAAGTCAATTTATCCAAGAGCCATTTTTTCATGGCGAGAAAGATTTCCTTTGCCTTTGCCGGGATGAAGCCAGCCAGAGATTGAAATACGGCGCGAATGACTAATCGCCATCCCTCGACACCCTCGGCAACTTTGAAAAGTCCTACATTCCAAATACGCCCTATAGTTTTCCAAGCATCTATAGAGATTTGCGTCCAAGCTTCGGCACCGTCAAAAAACGCTTTCGATATTTCGTCACTCCATAAAAAAAGAACAGTAAGAAACCCGGCAAGCGCAACTATTGCCAGAGCAATCGGGCCGGTAATGGCGGTAGCAAAAAATGCAAAAGAAACTTTCGTTACAACCGCCAATCCTTTAATCGCAACAATAATTGTTCCGATACCAACGACGAGCTTGGTGGTGGAGTTATCCCAAATTCGACCTATCGTCTTCCAGGCATCATCAAATATTTGAATCCAGCCATCGACACCAACTCGAAAAATTTTGGAAATGTCATCACGCCATACAATTAGTGCCGCAGCAAAAGATGCAAAAAGCAAAATTGCACCGAGGACGGGTGCGGTAAGGGGCGTGCCAAACGCGGCAAATGAAGCAACAGCGACACCAGCAGCCATAGATTGAAACGCTCCGGCGACAGTTCCTATCGCGGCTACGAACTGCCCTAAAACCAGAATTGCTGGCCCTACAACGGCTGCCAACCCCGCAATTATAATTATATTTTTTTGAGCTTTCGGTTCTAGAGCTGCAAATCGTTCCGCAAGTACTACTACTATGTTGGCGAGTTTAATAAGTGGTGGAATCAGTATTGCACCGGCCTTAATCCCCGCCGCTTCCAGTTGGGCTAATGCCTTTGTGAATTTGAACTTTGCGGTCTGACTTGCCGCATCAAAAGCCTCGTCCAATACGCCAACGCTATTCGCGGTGTTATCAAAGACCTCCTTTGCTCTCATTCCGCCTTCTGTCGTCAACGCGAGAACACCCACCAGAGCTTGCGAATCTTCGAATACTTTTCCTAGTGCCTCAGAATCATTGCCCAATGCCTCGCGCACCTCGACCAAAGTCTTAAGCAAGCCTTTCTCTTTAATGCTCTGACGAACCTTTTCAAACGAAAGACCGACATCATCAAGAGCCTTTTTCCCTTGTTCAGACGGTTTAATAAGTTTGTTCAGAATTGCCGCCAATTGAGTTGCTGCAAGTGACGCATTACCTGAAGACCGCGTTAGAAATGCAAGCCCGCCACCAACCTCTTCAAACTTGACTTTCAATTCGGCTGCAACGGGAAGAATTCGACCGAATTGTGCCGCAAGAGCCGAGGCTTCGGCTTTACCTTCTCTGACCGTTGCTGTAAGGATATCTCCAGCGCGAGCCGCACTTAGGTTTGCTATACCGTAAGCATTTGTAGCGTTTGTGAGTGCGTCAGCTACGACCTTCGTTTCTCCAAGTCCCGCCGCTGATGCCCTTGCGGAGATTCTCAACGTATCGATTGCAGCAGCACCACGAAGACCAGCGGATTCGATAAAGAAAAGCCCTTCCGCCAGTTCTCTAGGCGATTTGGCAGTCGGTCCGGCTAGTTTTAGAACCTCACCTTTGAGCCGTTTTACTTCCTCCGCAGATTCACCAACCAACCCTTGAATTTTTGACATGGAATCGTCAAAGTCCGTCGCCATTTTTGCCGCCGCGATTCCAATTCCAGCAATAGGCAGGGAAACATTCGTAGTCAGATTACGCCCTACCCGCTCCAGGTTCCGACCAATTTTCTGGGTTTGTTTTGCAAACCGCCGCATCTTGGTTCTGGATCTTTTAAGGGCCTTTTCGAACTGTGCATCGCTAATCGTGAGATTGACAACAAGCGTTCCAATGCTAGCCACGAATGGTGCCTCCTAAAGCGACGGTAATCCTTTGGGCCTCGCTCAACTGTTGCTCGGCTGTCTGCCGTTCTTCTTTTTGCCGTTCGGATGTCAACATAAAGTCTTCGGGCTTAAAAGCGCGTTGGCCTTTACCTCGATTTACGTTTGCAATCACGCTTGCAATAATTCCCGCGCGCAAATCTGCTCTATAGTTAGCACGTTCTTCATCTGCCTTTCGCCGGTCGTTCGACCTCTGAATCAGAACGAAGAGATGTTTTGGCGTTGAAAACCAAAACTCTTCTTCTGAAAGCTGGAGGTCGTAGCGACCTATTGCCCAGAGTTGTTCCCACTGGTCGGACTCTTCCGGCGTTTTTTCGTTTTCACTAAAGGGCCAGTCTTTCTCGACTCCTTGTCACTAGGCGGCGTTGCAATTTGGATAGCTCCAGTGACTTTGTTCATGACATGTTCCAGTTGGGATAACGGAATCATTTCTGCGACCTGTTCGACTGTTAGGGTTTTGTCTTCCGTAATTAGTCCGGCCCAAAGAACCGGAATCATGTCGGTCGGCGATGTTCCATCCATGTTGATAAGGTCATGCCCAGTTTCTTCCTTGAACTTGAGAAGCGAATACGCCGAGAAATATACGTGTCGCTCTTTATCCAAAATTATCTTTACCCGTTTAGCGTCGGGATGATTCGGTAGGTTCATCATGTCACCGTGTAGTCGTCTGCGGCGACATCCACGCTTCGACCGTCTGGCGTAGTTACTTCTATATTGACCACCCCGGCAGGTTGTGCCGGAGAAACCGCTGTAATTTGAGTGTCGCTGTCCACGACGAAACTGACAGCATCAACAACTCCAAATTTTACCGCCGTCGCGCCTGTAAAATCGGTTCCAGTGATTACGACATTTACGCCACCCGCAGCGGCTCCCGTAGCAGGTGCAAGTCCAGCAACCACCGGGTCTTTGACATTAAAGACGGGTGATCCTGTAACCGTTATCGTTGCGCTAAGAGATAGTTTGTCGTCGACTGGCGCGGCGGGAGGAATGCTTGAAATGAAGCCTGTAAACTTCCAGCGAGTTTTCGCAAGGTCGGACCAAACTATGTTCCACGTAACTACTCTTCGTTCTTTCCAATCATCAAGTAGCAGTAAGTGAGTGGCGTCACCAGGAAGAAAATTCAAATCAATCGTAACGTCACCGCCGTCCTTGAGAGACGGGATTTTTTCCCTAACATTGTCGGGGGATTGCATGTTGGTGACATCTATGTTTTCTGTCGCCAACCCCGGCCCACTAATGTTCGTTACCTCGGCGATAACGTCGTAATCCGGTAAGCTTCCCGGTCTAAATCGCCTTAATTCCGTTCCTATGCCTGCTACAGCTTGTGATGCTGTCATAACATTTCCTCCTTAAGGTTTGGGTTCATGTGCCCATATCTCAAAATCCGATGCAATGTGGTAGAGTTCGGTTTCGTCTTCGTAAAGGTCGTGATCTCCGAGAAAAACGACACCATCAACTTGAATAGTTCCCATCGTTCCTCGGAAACCTTCGAGCGAGAGTCGAACGTTCTCTGTAATATTTTTTGCCTGGGAATACGTTTTGCTCCATGCGCTCATTTGAATGCGTGGATGTTGAAGCCCACTTGAACCCGCAAGATGGTTTACGCGCTGACCGCTGATTCGCCTGTAACTCAACGCTGGAAAGGTGACGCTTTGCGGTAAAGTAACGGGGTGAATCCGGCTTGCAACCAATGCGCTAACAGCGGCGTTTCCCGAAAGGTGAGAGAAAATCCCTTCTTCAAGTATCATGCCGTCGCCATTTTCGCTGCCTTGCGAGCTTCCCTTTGAACACGCTTCAAAAGTTCCGTTGTAATTGCGTTAGCTACTTGTGTCCTAGTCTGATCAACAGTTTTTCGTAAAAACGGGTTTCCCTCTGTGCCGGGGTGAAGCCGCTTTAATTTCTTTTGAAAATGCGGCGAGGTTCCAAATTCAATAAAGTGGGCGTACCATATTTCGTCCGTTGTTCCGACGGCAATTTCTTCGCCGCCGTCTCGTCTTCGAGTTGACTTGATAATGATTTTGTCGGCCAACGGCCCTTCTTCTCTTCGAAAGCCTTTACCGCGAGACGCGAGTTCTTCGGCGCGGTCTTTTATTATGATTGCGCCCTTCCTAAGAGAAGCTCTGACATGTTTTCTTGCAACAGCGGACGGCAAAGACTTAAGTGCCTTCTCAATCTCTTTCAGACCGCGTTTATCCACAGAAAACCCGCTCATCACTTAACCCTCGCAATAGCGATGACTTCAATCCCTTGTCGAATTCCGATCTCAACGATTGAATGTATATCCCAGTCCAAACCGTCAAAGTCGATGACGTTGGTTGAGTCCATATCGAGATTCCCAGTGCCATCTTTTCGAAAACGAATACCAAACTTAGCCACACGTTTCGCTTGTCGTAAAACCTCCTCGAATTTTTCACCGACGCGAAGCGGTCGGACAGAAGCCCAGGCCGAGTAACGGTCTTGGTATGTCCTCGTCTCTTCTCCAAAAGTATTTTTGCTTAGGACTTCTTCCTTGACCGTGATGCGACGATTCAAGTCGCCTGCTCTCATCATGAAAATCTCATAACGCGAAATTGCTGAAGAAGAGCTTCAGCGGAGACAATCGTGGGTAACTCCGTTGCTGAAATCCCCTGAGCGACTACTGCCGCTTCTCTATTCGCATACCAGCTACCAATAAGAAGTTTCATAGCTAGTTTTATGTCTTCGGGTATCGCGGAGGCCGCTCCGTATCCGGCGTCGAAAGTCACCAAAACTTTGTTAAAGCCTCGTTCGGTTTCTGGCCAATTTATGATGTCAGGAGCCAACGCTACCCGTGCGGGCTCGGATACGTTATCAACGATGTAAGTCATAGCGGAAAGAGTGACTAATGTTCCTGTTGTATCGACGTATTCAATCTTTGTTACCGATTGAAGCGGTGGCAGGGGGAGATTAAAACCTTTACCGCCAGCCGCGAAACTGTCGCCTATAAGTTGCCAAGTCGCGGTGACTAACTGCCGTCGCGTGATAAATTCCGCTCGTTCTCTTGCAGCTTTAATGAGTGCCGTGATAAGCGCGTCGTCATCAGTAACGTCGACTCGGATGTGTTCTTTTACCTCTGACAAAGTTAACGGTTCTTCAGTAGGCGCGGTTATTAGCTTAAGACGCACTTTTTCTAACCCTCGTCATCTTCTTCGTCTTCTCCATCGCCGTCATCTCTCGGACGTTCGGCAGTGGGAACCAAAGTCCTTGCGTCGATAACAATAGGTTTTGTTTCGTTTGGTTTTTCTGCGAGACCCGCTTCGCGCCACGCTTTCGCTACTTCTGTCGGAACCTCTACTAGCTGGCCGGGGTGAAATGACCATGTTGAGGACGCCATAGCCACCTTAACTCTGACAATCATCTTGAAGATTCCAGTCTCAGAGACATTTTATTAAGAAGCCGAGTTCTGGTAGAACTGGATGGGCTTAGTTCCTGCGTCAATGAGAGCACCGTCATGACGTGGGAATCCCAAGAATCCTATCTGTAAAAATTCCGCGTATCTTTCTTCGAGGCGTAGAATTTGGAATCCGAGTACGTCGCGTATGAGGTACTTCGAGAAATCGCCAAAGAGGATTGATTTTGCACTTGCGGCCATTACCGGAACGTCGTTGTTAACGACGAA
>JAESSU010000422.1 GCA_016763955.1 Phycisphaeraceae bacterium
GTTTGAAGATGCGTGTCGTCTCCTGCGACTTCTCGAATAGCCTTCAAGATATTTCCAGCAGCTTGCAAGGGCGTTTGAGTCGAATCCCTCAGGCGACTGTTCTCTGGGACACCCAGAAAATCGAGCATGTAAAAACGAACGCCAATCTCTCGGTAGTATGCAAAAATATTTTGAATATATTCCAGTGTTTTAGGATGCGTTGCGTCTAAATAGTATTTGGTGAGTTGGGATAAAGGCGTGATGTCTCCTAAATCCCCCGCCCAGTTTAAGGGTGTGCAAATGGGCTTGCCATCAGCGTCTCGAAGAAGGTTCTCATGGTTTTCTTCTAAGAGACCGTCTGCTTCACCGCAAAACCAAAAGGGTGAGACCCATAATCCAAGTTCAAATCCAAGTGCTTGTACCTCTTTGGAAAAATGTTTCCAACCCTTGGGTAGCGCATGGTCATTGGGTTTGGTCCAGTTGCCGGGGACATGGCCTTTTAAGGGTGCAACACAACCGCCGGGACGGAGATAGCGGAGCTCAAACCCGTGGAGTTTTTTTCGAGCTGCCCGGGCATTTTCCAAATGAACCTCAGTATAAACTCCCTCCCTATCGTTATAGGTATCTGTCCATGCTTGGCAAATAAGTCCAACGGGAGGGAGCTCTACAAATTTAGGTTTTTTGATGGCGAGTATTTTGTCTGCCCAAGCTTCGAGTGCTTTGTAAGGGTTTGTATAAAAGGCTAGGTAGATTTTTTCAGAAGTTAGTTTTTGGCCTGGAGCAAGTTCATACTTACCAAAGTCACAAGTTGCTTTGTATTCCTGTATCCCGTTGGTTTTAGAATAACTCACTTTGTGATGGCAACGCATGGTGTCCATTGTGAAAAAAGCCGAGAAAAAAGTCTGCCCAGAGATCGGGTCGAACATGTGGCAAAGGTTTTCAGAGGTATGCACACCCTCTTCACAGGCAAGAAGCTCAACGCGCATGTTCCATGAATGCCATCTGAAAAACCGAACTTGATCGGGTACTTTGCTGACTTGGAAATTGCCTCCTGCGCTTTTTGATAGGTCGAGGACATTCCAGTGTTCAATGGTTAGGGGAATGTTGCCGGTGTTGTGCAATGTGGCAGTAATTTCTAAGCCGCCATTGGCAGGTTTGATTTCCCAATTCCAGAGGCAGTGGGTCTCTTGAAGTGCGTATTGCATTTGATGTTCAGGGTGACCGTCTGTTGAGCGATTTTCTTGGGGGGTAATATTTTGAGCGTCCTGGAGGGAGCATGTTTTGCCGTTGATGTCGATAGAGCCGCCTAAGCCTTCGATGGCGATTGGGTTGTCATGGTTTGCTTTGACACCAAAGCTTTTTTTGTCAGGCGCCCATTGCCATTTGATTTCTTGCTGGTTCTCTGTGTTTTTTGAATTTTCTTTATGTGTCATGGAAAATCTCCGGTATTGGTTTATGGTTTACTTTATAAGGTTTTGTGCTTTTATTTTATAGTTTTATGTAAGATTAGAGAATGGTATAATCTGTCTTATGCATGTCAAATATTGCTGTTTTGTCCCTATCGGGTATTATTTTGTTCGCGTGAAAACGCTTTAGAAGTCTAAAAAAAAGTTCCGGGGATGCGTGTACACAAGTCACAGGACAAGGTCATTGACGAGGGGTATATGAAAAAAGAGCTATTAAAACTTGTTGATGAGTCCCTTGGTTTTCATTATGTCCGTGGCGGGGAGAAAACAGTCGCAATCAATTCGACGACATGGGCCGCAAATCCTGAAAACGTTTTGTCATCTATGATCAGTGACGGTGAAGTTTCGCTTGTTTATCAAGGCATCGAAAAACCGGTCAAAAGACGCAAGGGAGATACCTTTTTTATACCTGCGGGAATTGTTCGACGCTCTGTGAGGTCGGACCCTACAAAACATTTATATTGCTGGGCTCATTTACAATTTACAATTTTGTATGACATTGACTTGCTTGGGTTACTTGAGTTAAAGCCAATTTTTTTCCCTAAAAAGGCAAGTGAGCAGCTGACCATTTGGCTTAAGGAGCTTGCGCGTTTGTATCGACTGGATCCTAATCGCGAAAATTTTGAAAGTATGGTGACCGTGAAATCTTTGGGGTTTTCCATCCTGGGAACCCTTTTGGATCACAGCCGTACAGAAATTAACATCACTGACAAACTTGTAAATTTAGACCGCTTTTCGCCGGTATTTATTTACATCAGTAATCATCTTGATCAAAAGATATCTTTGAGCAAGCTTGCTGAGCAGGTTAATTTGTCACCTTTTCACTTTCACCGTAAGTTTAAGCAGGCGATCGGATTTTCACCTCTAGAATATGCCCGCAGGAGAAAGACCAAACGAGCTCAAGAGCTGTTGTTGTCAACGGACTGGCCGCTATCAGAAATTGCTGATGCGTTGGGGTTCCCTGATCCATTTACATTTAGTAAAAGTTTCAAGCAACGCACGGGTTTCGCTCCTAAAGATTATCGACGCAATACTTTTGCACCTATTTAGTGTTCAAGGTCGTTGGTGAAAGTAAAATTTGGCGCATTTCATATGTTTCTAGGACCAGAGGATATACCTGCCATCGATCACACTTAGTTTGCTCAAAGAGCCCTTGTGGTTTGCTGGGAAATTTATTCGCGTCAAGCCACAATTCAAAACGAACGGGGTGCGGATTAAGGTTGATCAGTACGATTTGTTCTTTGTAGGGAGCGAGAATGACTTTTTGTAGAGCTGCCTGTCGGTTATTTGCAAACAATTTGATGCCGACGATATCGCCGACCCAATCGCGTAGTAGTTGTCGAACTTGTTCGGGGTATCCGTTGCGATACATACTGCGATAGCGGGTCAAACCCAAAATGCGAATACGATTTACACCGTTTTGATACTCCAGAGCAACCGGGTGCTTTTGCCCTTGTGGCTCTATTGCTGTGAGTACCACAGAAGCATTCCCGGGCTGGAAAATTGGAGAAACGGTCATCGGTGCCAATGACCATGCATGATCGCAAGTGGGAATGGTCTTGTCTGATCCCGGCAGCTCAAACTCTTGTGTTTCAATAATTCCTCGATTAATTGGAAGAGCTTCATCTAACCCAAGCCATGCCGAGAAACCGCGTTCAACCCACGTCAGGGCTGCATCAGCGGTGAAGATCAAATCGCGGGCGATATTGTCCGTTTCAAAATCTTTAGGTGACAGGTGTGATGCACTCCATTGTGTGATCAATTCACCTGCTTGGGGCGTTTGGTCTTTTGGTATGGGGAGAATTGGGACACCATAGTTGCCAAGGGTGTCACACAGATAACCATCGGGCATGAACATGGCACGTTTGGCTGCAAAGCGACGGGTTGGAACTCCCACTAATTGCTGAGCTTTTTCATTGACCTGTATTGCTACGGGTCGGTTTTGACGGACGGCTTGTTCCATCTCTTGATAACGAGCGTCGCAAAGTATGGGGTAACTACAAAAAACGATTTCTTGGCAGCCAGTTAAAGCGCTAAGGCGAAATTGTTCAAGGTAGCGTTGCGTACCCATCGGGATATCAAATGACCAAGAGCCATGTAGGAAATCGAACCATGTACCTTTGAGTTTTTCACCGACTTGGGATTTAACGAGGTTCCAGATCAGTAAAGAAGCGTATTCATCCATTTCTTCACGTATTTCTGTCCCGATCCAAAATCCATCATAAACGTCTGCGAGGCGTAGAAGATCGATGCCATGAAAAAGATAGTCCCGATGCCAGTTGGGCAATTTCCAATGAAACTGTAAACCGGGATTAATAGCTTTGGCAGCATCGCGTAAAAGCAGACTCATGTGGCGTACTGTTTCCCATGCATGTTCTTGGTATGCATCGAGAATTTGCGGATCCTGACAATCAATTAGGTCTCGGAGTTGTTGATCCGTGGCGATGGGGGAATCCAAATGTTTTCGAATGCCTTGCAGGCAAGTATCACAATAGCAGCGATGTGAAAGCCAGTCGTCTAATAGAATTTCATCAGTGTGTCGGGCAAGTTGTTCTGCAACACCAATTAGCGCCTGCTGTGTACCAAGATGATTCAAACAGGATACTTGGTCGAAAATATGCTTAGGTGCTTTGGCGGGAGGTTGAATCTCTTTTTCCCAACTGCCAGCGGCCATTTCCCCTGCCACGAGAATGCCTCGGCTGCGAAAATCATCCGCTACTGCCATGAGTATTTCATCACTAACGCGATGCTCGTTCTGATCATAATCCCCCAAGCCCGCATCCCAACCACGATACCCTTCCAAATAAACCTTACTGGCACCGATGGCAGCCATGTATCGCAAGAGCTCTGTTTTTGCGGCGGGGATGTGATGTAGGCGATGCACGCCACTAATCTCAATATGAATACTACTTATATAAGACATCTCGAACTCCAAGATAATGGTTGACATGATCAAGCGAAATGCTCGTAATGTATTTCCCAATGCACAATAATAGGTATTGTCAGCGTATTGATCAATTTTGAGAATAAGACTTTGTGCTACCTCGCAAACGGGAAAGCTTAACGGGGTGTTTTATGTGTGGATTTTTGAAATTTTAGGCCAATTATTCGAAGTCGAGGCAGAAATCGACACCCA
>JAESSU010000423.1 GCA_016763955.1 Phycisphaeraceae bacterium
CATGTACAAATTCAATCGGGTCTTCAATGGTGATGATATGTTTTTTGTACGTGCGGTTGATGAGATTAATAATGGCTGCAAGGGTGGTGGACTTACCTGAACCTGTTGGGCCGGTCACTAGCACTAGGCCGCTGCGCAGATGCGCAAGATTTGCAACCGATGGGGGCAAGGCAAGATCATCGACGGTCATAATTTTATCGGGAATTTGTCGAAAGACAGCACCTCGGCCATGCACTTGCCTAAGATAATTGCGACGAAAACGGGCGGTTCCTTCAAGGCCGTAAGCAAAGTCCAAGTCGCCGAGTTTTTCATATTCTGTCCATAGGTGTGGGGGGCATATTTCACAGAGATAAGTGCGTAATCTTTCTTCTGTGAGTACGGGTTCGCCTTCAATTTTTTGAAGCGTGCCATGAATGCGATACTTGGGGGGCAAGCTTTCTAAAAGGTGAAGGTCACTTGCCTCGTCCTGTTTAACTTTAATAAATAGTCGATCAATATCTGCCATGTGTAACCTGTATTATTACTTAAATCGCTTGGGATTTTCTGTCGCTTTTAACGCTTCTTCTTTGGTAATGAGTCCCTGTTCAATCAACGTATTTAATGAGTCGTCCATCATCACTTGCCCTTGCTTGCGTCCGGTTTGCATCAGCGAGGGCAATTGGTACGTTTTAGAATCTCGGATGAGATTGGATACTGAGTTAACGACGTTAAGCACTTCCAATGCAACGACACGCCCTTTGCCATCTTTGCGTGGTATGAGACTTTGTGAAATCACGCCTCGTAACGATTCAGAAAGCATGGATCGAATCTGTGCTTGCTGATCTTCTGGGAACACGTCAATAATGCGGTCAATGGTGCGTGCTGCGGACTTGGTCTGAAGTGTCCCGATCACAAGGTGACCGGTTTCCGCAGCACGAATAGCCAGAGACACGGTTTCTAGGTCCCTCATTTCACCGATCATAATCACGTCCGGGTCTTCACGCAGTGCGGCCTTGAGAGCTGCGGCAAATGAATCGGTATGGATGGGGACTTGACGTTGCGTTACATTACATCCCTTTGACGGTTGGAGAAATTCAACGGGATCTTCAACCGTGATGATATGGTCTTGGCGGGACACATTAATCAAGTCAATTAGAGCTGCGGCAGTTGTTGTTTTGCCACACCCTGCTGGGCCTGTAATGAGTACGAGGCCTTGGTGGTATTCAGTGAATCTAGCTAATGTTTGTGGAAGGCCCAACTCTTCGAGCGTGGGGATATGTCTGGGAATGTACCTAAAAATAATGGACGGGCCACGAAAGTGTTGCAATGCGTTGACACGGAAACGTCCGGTGCCTTCAAAGTCCAATGAGAAGTCAATATCGTTGGTCCGCAGAAACTGCTGCTGTTGTGATTCATTCATAAAACCCATAACCATGACCAAGGCACGGTCTGGTGTCAGGGCGGGGAGTTCTGTATAAGCAAGCGAGCCATTGATTCGGAAAAACGGTGGCGAACCTGATGCCATGTGAATGTCTGAGCAGTTAAGTTTGACCCCCTTTTTCAAAAGCTTCATCGCCACGGGGTCGATCTGGCCTGGGGCAACGGGGCTTACCAAATGCGATGGTGTGGGATCAGCTGCGGTCGATATCTCAGATGCAGGCAGTGAAGGCTTAGGATGCTGTGGCTTGGCTTTTTTGCTGTCAGCTGCTAGCTCACTAAGCCCTTCATCAAACCCTTTGATTAATTTTTGAGGGGATACCTCGTCAGAAAGTTCAATCCGTTCAGAATCATCAATGTGATGCACTGCCATTTCATCGTGATTAACGGCTGCTTCATCGCCCCACCCCACCTCATCTGACTTGTTCAGGTCGCTTTCAATTCCCAAGTCACCTGCAAGTTCATAGCTTGATCCGCCGGGGTCCATCCCATCATCTTTCGGGTCTTCAATGGGAACCGGAGCATCACCGTCATCATCGAGTTCTTCTTCTAACTCTTCTTCGGGTTCTTCTATTAGTTCTTCTATCAGTTCTTCTTCATCTAGCCCGCCACCGACCGACTGTGCAATGGCAAGTCTTTCGATCTCTTTGGCTAATTTAGCTTCGAACACTTGTTCGAGCTTCTGCCCAACGTCTTGGGGGATCATGTTACTGACCACCAAGCGTTCGATACATTGCTGGGGCGTTGTATTACTGGTGAAGAAAAAGTTCAGATCTTTTTCCGACAACAGTTTATTGTGAACAACGATGAGCTTAAAAACTTTTCGTGCAAGATCGGACATGGAAATGTGGTGCCTCACTCTTGACAGAGAATACACATAAGGTATCCGGTGATCGGAGAAGTCTCAAGTAATGCCATTCACGATTAAAATTTGTGCGCAACTTACATCGCCAACACAAGCGTTACAAAGTCTTATGAACCGTCCGACGCGTACAAAATAGACGTGATGCGTATAATGCTACTTGATGGCTTGGTGATCTTTAGCAGTCATCGTCAATGGGTCTAATTAAAATCGATGTCGCAACGCGATATTGCTTGGCTATTTAGAGTGACAGCAACTCGTTGGCCGTTTGCGAGTGAGTCTCTGACGTGTGAATTTTATTGCTTTAATCAACATGCCTAAGCCCAGCAGCAGCATTGCACCATAGCTCAACCCGTCAGGGAGCATTTGGCCATGTTCGTGTGCGTGTTGCGTAAGGGTTCCTATTTCAAACTGAGTAATACATTGGTCAAGAAGCATGCCAAAGGCAATCGCCCCCACTGCTACGCCCGTCAAATAAATGCTCGCAGTCTTCATGCCCAACTCTTTACGGATAATGCCCATTGTCCCCAGATTCGTCGCTGGCCCAGCTAACAAGAACACCAAAACCGTTCCCGGACTCACCCCTGCGATAAGCAAAGACGCTGCAACAGGCGTTGAAGATGTCGCACAGATGTACATGGGAATACCCACGAGAACCATCATCACCATCGCAGGCAAGCCACTCCCCCATGAAGCAATCTGCCCCTCAGAGACAAGTGTATTAATCAGTGCAGCAAGCACTAACCCCATGGCAAGCCAAAATGCAATATCATCAAATAAACGCATCACCGCACCCTTGAACTCGCCAATGATCTGCCTCCAGTTAATCCCCTTACGCGTTGCACAAGTAGACTTCCCCCCACTGCAACAACAAGATTTTTTAGGCGTGGGGACTGGCTCTGGCTTCTGATCTTCACAACAAGATTGCGGTTTATCAGATTCAGGCGCATCGGATTCTATTGCAGGACTATCATCACCCACAAACATGGACACAGAAAACCCCGTGGCAATCGCGATGACAATCGCTGCAATCGGACGAGCAACCATCAACACCGGCCCCAACAAGGCATAACTCAAAGCAATCGAGTCCGCGCCATTTTCAGGGGTCGCAATCAGAAACGATGTGGTCGCACCTTTTGATGCACCACTACGACGAATCGAAAGCGCAACAGGTACCACACTACAAGAGCACAAAGGCAACGGTGTCCCAAGCAATGCTGCATTAACCATTGGCCTGATCCCTTTACCCCCAAGCCAGCGGTTAAGCCAACGCGTAGGAATCAACACCTTAATGAGCCCCGCAACAATCAAACCCAGCAACAACCACGGCGCAGCATCCAAAGAGACTTGCAACAATTGATTCAAAAATTCACGCATATCACACAACAACTTTCTTACACGATCTGATTCTCAACAAAATCCATGATAAACAAGCCCGTGTTCTATGACATTATGCCCATCGGGTATGCGAATACAAGCAATAGGCTTCTTGCCTGCTGGTGACCTTTTTTTAGATCACCTCCCACCCCTCGTGTTTAGGCTTTGCTTTGAGCGACAAGCGCAGTAACAAATGACTGGCAAAGAACCGGCGAGACCTTGATCCCATAGAAACATGTTTTTAAGAAAATCCAAGTCTAGCCAAACCGTTTAATCACAGACGGGACTCCAACCAAACCATGCCCATGTCCGGCTAATCACCCAAATTACATTGGCTTGTCTTCGATGGTCTGATCGTAGACGGTTAGCAATTTTTGCTTGTCGAAGATCATGGACTGGCGAGAGGTGCCTACGATGTTGTAGACGGGCGTGAGTTCGATGGCATCGACGGGGCAAGCTTCTTCGCACATGCCACAATAAATACAGCGTAGTTCGTCGAGGTCGAACTTGGCGGGATACTTTTCACGGTCATCCCAAGGTGATTCGGCAGCTTCAATGTGAATACAATTTGCAGGACAAGCTGTGGCACACATAAAACATGACACACAGCGGACGCGATCTTGTTCATCACGATTTAGCCGGTGTACACCACGGAAGTTTGGTTTGTGCATGCCCCCATCTTCGACATCGTAATGTTCACGACGTTCTTCGGGGTATTGCATGGTCTTGGATCGCTTGCCGTTACCGATAGTGCCGAACATATTGCGTAGTGTCGTTCCCAAGCCTTTGAATACTTCAGGCAGGTACATCGACTGGGCTCGCGTAAGCGGCTGGGCATCAACGTTCACAATGTCTTCATCACGAATGGGCATGCAAGGCTCCACAAACTGGGGACGAAAGCTTATAAAAGTCCATTGTCATGGATACGGCGGTTTGAATCAAGTTGGCAATGCCGCTGAATTTGAGATTATTGTGACTCAATTTCTGGATTCTCTACGGTTTACGCCAGAATCGAGGCACAAACAGGACCAATAAGGCATAGACTTCCAGACGGCCTAATGCCATAAGCAGGCTCATAACCACCAAGCTTGGCGAACTAAACCAGCCGTAGTTTTCAATGGCTCCCACTCTCGAAAACCCTGGCCCGACATTATGCAAGGTCGCAGCTGAGGCGGTCACTGCGGTGATAATGTCGATACCATTGCCTTGTTCAAGGAGTACTAACGTGATCGTGCCAACCGCAAAAATGAGCATAATGGTCAGAATATAGACGATTACCGCTTGGCGCATTTGCGGATCGATGACACTTTTTCCGACTTTGATACTGCGCACGACATTGGGTCGAAAAACACGTTCAAGTTCTGCTTTGAAGATTTTGAACCCCACGAGAATCCGAACGACTTTGATCCCCCCGCCAGTGGAGCCTGCGCAGCCGCCAATAAACATTAGAATCAGCAGCGTCATCTTAGGCAAGAAGCTCCAGAGATTAGAATCAACGGTTCCAAAACCGGTGGTGGTCTGAATGGAGACGACCTGAAACACGCCATGAAGGGTGGCATTGGCGATGGAACCTTCGATCACGGTGCCATCGGTAAGCACGAGATTATGGCCGACGAGACTGCCAATGACAATCAATGATGCCACTGCAAGGATTCCGAGATAAAGTTGAAATTCAGGGTCTCGCCAGAAGCGTTTAAATTGTCTCTGAAGGATGTGGTAGTAGAGTCCGAAGTTCGCACCTGCGAGGACCATAAAGACAATCATCACGATCTGTGCTGCGGGCGTATAAGCTCCGGCACTGGCATTTTTCGTGCTAAATCCGCCGGTTGCAAGTGTGGCAAAAGTATGACAAATCGCATCAAACAAATCCATCCCAGTCGCCATCAGTGCAAGCATCTGGAGGAGCGTCATCCCACAGTAAATGTACCAAAGCATCCGTGCAGTCTCACGAATCCGGGGCTTAACGCCCGGCTGTGAGGGGCCAGGCGCTTCGACGTTAAACAGACGTTTGCCGCCAACCCCTAATGTCGGGAGTACTGCGACAAAGAGCACCACAATGCCCAAGCCCCCAAGCCAATGCGTCATCGCCCGCCAGAGTAAAAGGCTTTTGGGTAAAACATGAATGTCACTTAGCACGGTCGCGCCTGTGGTGGTCAGACCGCTCATCGCCTCAAAGTAGCATGCATAGAAATTACGAAACGGATGCACTGCTTAGGTGACCTGAATAGCCCATAAAAATAGGGCAATCCAGAAAGTGCCGCACCTAAGACCCAGCTAATTGAGACCAGTAATAAAGCTTCACGTCTGCCAAGGTAATCATCTGCACGCCTGCCAAATGCAAGCAAGACCACAGCAACTAGCCAGCCTAAAAGCCCTGTTGCAACCAATGCTTTAATCCCAGCAAGTCCGCCCACAGTACGATCCGGCCAGCAGTACCAATCCACCGCGCTGATCATTAAAACCGAAGCGCCCAGCACGCCCATAAGCAGGCCAAGATGTTTGAGTACAAAGCGATAATTCATCAAATCCCAAACATTTTCTTAAGCGGTTTTTCAATGCCCTCAGGACCGATCACCACGACGGTATCACCTCTTTGGATTTGTGTCGTGGCGCCAGGCACATGGGATTCATCACCATGTTGTACCGCTGCAATGAGCGTCCGCGGCGGCAGTGACAAACTCTGCAAGGGGACCCCCACTACATCATTGGCCCCGACCCTTGGCACATGGATTTCATACACTTGAGCAATCCCTTGAGCCAAACTTGCCACATGCTTAAATGGACTGCGATCAAGTAACTGTTGAATCTGCCCTACTGCGGTGATGCGTGGACTAAACGCCCGGTCAATCCCCACATGTTCAATCAAATGCAGATAGGTCGAACGCTGCAAAACCGCAATCGCCTCGCCAACACCCATGCTCTTGGCACGAGCTGCTGCGAGAATATTTTGTTCATCTTCATCTGTTAACGCCACAAATGCGTCCGCCTGATCAAGCCGTTCTTCTTCTAAC
>JAESSU010000424.1 GCA_016763955.1 Phycisphaeraceae bacterium
AAGAACGCGATGTCGCCAAACGTATCCGACTCGTGCATCAGCATGTCTCAGCTCAACTGGAAATTCTCAAACTCCAGCAAAAAATCCAAGAAGACGTCCACAGCAGTATCGGCGAATCACAACGAAAAATTTTCCTGCGTGAACAATTAAAAGCCATCCAAAATGAGTTAGGCGAAGGCGCAGGCGGCTATTCCGATAGCACCATCACCGATCTGCGTCAGCGTCTTGAAGAGGCCAATCCGCCCGAAAAAGCCATGGCCGATGCCCTGCGTGAACTTGAGCGTCTGGAAAGCATCCCGCCAGCATCGCCTGAATATTCCATGATTCTGACTTATCTGGAATTGGTCGCTGACCTGCCATGGGCAGTTTGCAGCAAGGATAATCTTGATCTGGATGTGGCGCAAAATGTTTTAGACCGTGATCACTACGGTCTGGAAAAAGTTAAACGCAGGCTTATTGAATATCTAGCAGTGCGCAAACTCAACCCTGAAGGGCGCGGGCCGATTCTCTGTTTGGTTGGACCTCCGGGCGTGGGGAAAACGAGCTTGGGTCATTCGATAGCCAATGCACTAGGCCGTGAGTTTATCCGCATGAGTTTTGGGGGCATTCGTGATGAATCAGAAATTCGCGGTCACCGTCGGACTTATATCGGCGCAATGCCTGGCAGAATTATTCAGGAACTTAAACGTGCAGGCACCAACAACCCTGTCATGATGCTCGACGAAATCGACAAGCTCGGGTCGGACTTCCGTGGCGATCCTGCCTCAGCTTTGCTTGAAGTTCTCGATCCGCGTCAGAACAATGCGTTTGTCGATCGGTATCTAGACCTTGCTTTTGATTTATCCCAAGTGATCTTTATTTGCACCGCTAACTATCTGGAGAACATTCCCGCTGCACTGCGTGATCGCATGGAAATCATCGACATCACCGGCTACACAGACAACGACAAGCTCCAGATTGCGCGCAAGTATCTGCTTCCAAGACAGCTTGTTGAAAATGGTTTAAGAAAAGCTGAATGCAAGTGGGATGCGGGAGCACTTCGCAAGACCATTGAAGACTACACCCGTGAAGCCGGTGTGCGTGAGCTTGAAAGGCAAATCGGTGCGGTCTGCCGTAGCATTGCCGCACAAGTTGCCAAAGGTAAACGCCGTAGCCGCAAGATTTTTAAAGTGGATAGTGATGTGGTGCGTCAGCATCTAGGTGCTGAAAAATACTTCCGCGAAATGGATGACCGCACCCTCGTTGTGGGCGTGGTCGTCGGTCTTGCGTATACCTCGGTGGGCGGCGAGATTCTATTCATCGAAGCCACCAGCTATCCAGGTAGTGGCAAGATTATCATCACCGGCCAGCTTGGTGATGTGATGAAAGAGTCCGCATCCGCAGCACTAAGTCTGTTTAAAAGTCGTGCAGGCAGTCTTGGTTATGATGTGAAAAAGCTCGAGAGTCTTGACCTGCACATTCATGTCCCAGCAGGCGCGGTTCCCAAGGATGGCCCTAGCGCGGGCGTGTCGATGTACACTTCATTGGTGTCGCTACTACTTAATATCCCTGTGCGATCACACCTAGCGATGACCGGCGAAGTCACGCTTCGGGGCTTGGTGCTACCTATTGGTGGGGTTAAAGAAAAATCGCTTGCAGCATCTCGTGTGGGCGTGAAGACGATCATCATGCCCAAGCACAACGAGCGTGATTTAGAAGAAGTGGATACGCAAGTCCGCAAGAAATGTAAATTCGTCTTCGTTGAAAATGTGGACGAGTTGCTAAAGGTTGCCTTCGGCGAAGCTGCCCTAAAGCGTGCGATTAAAGGCTAGAGGGTTTGCAGTTTTAATCTTAGCGGTTCTATTGCATCTTGCGATGCATCAGCGACACATTGTGTCGCAGCTATTTCCTGTAGTGATATTGAGCGTGATTCAATACAAACAAGCTTCAATGAAGCACTAGCGTCTGTGCGCAGACAAGTATGTCTGCGGCTATTGAAACCAAACAATAGCCGCGAGCTTATTCCGGGGGCAGCTCGCAGGTCGTAGAAGTTACATATTCAAATACATCTGTACCAACTCATCCATACGCCCCATTTTTGTGAGGACATGGTTGATCGCATCACGGGCAGCGCCGTGGCCGCCGGGCTTGGTGGTGATGTATTTGGCATGGGCTTTGACCGCTTCTTCCGCATCACTCACGGCCATCGGATAAGCAACTTTGGTCATTGCGGGCAAGTCGATCAGATCATCACCAAGATAAGCGACATGCTCTGGGGCAATGTCATAGAGCTTACATAATTCTGTAAGGCCTTGAGCTTTGTCGCTCGCGCCACTGACGATGTGCGGGATGCACAGTTCACGCATTCGTAACGTCACATTGCGGTTGGATCGGCCGGTGAGGATGCCCACCTCAATGCCCATTTTGCGGGCAGCGACGATGCCAAAGCCATCACGGACGTTGTAGCGTTTGGATTCAATGCCATGATCTGAAAGGTAAATGCCCCCATCTGAGAGCACGCCATCGACATCGAAGATGAAGAGTTTGATGTCCGGGAATTGGCTCATGATTCGATCACTTTCAGCGCGACTAAGTCTTGTACGTCGATTAAGCCCACGGGTTTGTTGTGTTCATCGACGACGGGGATTTCGTCGATGCGTGTTTCACGAACCATTTGTACTGCATCACGAACGAGCGCGGTTTGCAGTAAATGTTTGGGGCTTTGGATCATCACGTTTTCGATGAGTTGGTTCATCGCGTTGGCCGGATCACTGATGATTAGCCGTCTTAGGTCGCCATCGGTGAAGATGCCCGCAAGCTTGCCTGCTGGATCGATCACGAGCATTGCACCTGCATGGCGTAAGCCGGGATTAAGTTCACTGTTGGACATTGCATAAGCATCTGCCAAGGTGGTCCCTAGTGGAATCAAGGGCAGGTTTCTACCAACCTTAAATCGCATCGCCTCGGTGATGCGCATGAGCTGCTTACCGAGTGACCCACCAGGATGGAACTTGTGAAAGTCCTCTGCTTGAAAATCCTTGGCATGGCTGACACACAATGCTAGCGCATCGCCTAACGCAAGCATGGCAGTCGTACTAGCAGTGGGGGCTAAATTATGCGGGCAAGCCTCGGAGATCTGGCCGATCCAGAGCGTGACGCTAGCTAGAGAAGCAAGATGCGATTCACGATTGCCTGTGATGGCGATCATCGGAACATCATCTTGTTTAAGTAAGGCAGCAAGCGTGATGATCTCTTCAGTGTTACCACTATGAGAAAGCAGGACCACCACATCACGCTGACGGATACGCCCTAAGTCGCCGTGCATTGCTTCAGCAGGATGTAGAAACTGGGACGGCGTGCCAGTGCTTGCTAAAGTTGCGGAGATTTTTTGTGCGATGAAGTTACATTTACCCATGCCAGAGACAATAATCGAGCCTCCAGCTTGGGCATGAGTGTGTTCTGTGACCAGTTCAACGGCTTGCGTTAGAGTCCCATCGATGGGGATTTGACTCACAGCAGCAGCTTCGGCTTGCAAGACACGTTGTGCTAAATCGGTAATTGACGCTTTATCCGGATTGCTCATGGGTGTACAGTATCCCAATCAAACCCCAAATTGCCAACCCCCCCCCCCGGAAGTTTGAGACAACCGCTTGGGAGTTTGAGGCAGCCTCTGGAAGTTTGAGACAACCGTTTGGGAGTTTAAGGCAGCCTCCGGAAGTTTGAGGCAAGTACCGGGGGTTTAAGAACTCTTGGGAAGCTTGGGGTAAAATACGTTAGCCTTTTATTTTAGATGAAGCAGGAATCAATGGACCAACAGCCTACAGATCAATCGCTTACGGAACTATCGCAATCCATGGACGATTACCGTGTGAATCTGGACTGCTACAGCGGCCCGTTGGATTTGCTGTTATTTTTGGTTAAGCGACATGAGATTGATATTTACAACCTGCCGATGAAGGAACTCACCGAGCAGTATCTGTTGCATGTTAAGCTCATGGAAGACAAGTTTAATGTCGATGTGGCGGGTGAGTTTTTGGTGGTGGCTGCGACACTTTTGGAAGTTAAAAGCCTCATGATCATGCCCGCCGGCGAAGAAGGCGAGCAAGGCGATGGTTCTGAGGATGATGGGATTAGCGAAAGCGACCCACGTTACGGGTTGGTGCAGCAACTTTTAGCTTACAAAAAATTCAAAGACGCATCACGGCAACTCGACGAGATGCGGGAGCAATGGGAGAAACGTTTCCCCGCGATGCCTACTAGGCTCACCAAAGCCGACCGCAAGCAGCTTGATGGAGTTGACGATGCTCTGCCTAAAGAAATCGATCTGGAAGATGTGAACGTCATTGATCTGTGTGAAGCTTTTTCCAAGCTTCTAGAATCCATTGGCTCAACGTCTGGCACGCTGGGGGTGACTTATGACGATACCCCCATTGCCCTACATGCTGAGGATATTTTCGACAGGCTCCAGCGAGATGGCTCGATGACATTGCAAAAAATGTTTGAAGGTCGCAGCTCCCGTAGTGAAATGATCGGCTTGTTTATGGCAACGTTGGAACTGGTTCGTGAACACCGCGTGCGTGTGATTCAGGATCAGATCAACCACGAAATTAAACTCGAAGTCCGCCCGCCTGATGAGTCCCAACAGGACATTGAAGACTCGGACAAACGCGAATGGCGAAATCCCGAAACGGGTGAAGTTGATTACGAATGGCCCAGTGAATGGGATCGCAAGCGGGCTCAACGCCGTGCCAAACTCCGCGCGACTTTTGCTAAAAAGAAGGAACTCGCAGACCTTGAAGATGTCGAGCTTGAAGACGAAGAAGCTGAGGATGAATCGGCCGACGAAGCGGTCATCGCCGAAAACCAACCCTCTGATCAAGCCGTAGATCAAGTCATCGAGGAAGATGACGACGAAGACGAAAAAGACTAAGTTATTTTTTAACCACGGAAACCACGGAAACCACGGAAACCACGGAAACTGATCCGGGCCCATGGGAATAAAAATGGTGAGTGATATCGTTTGAGGCATTGTGTTTGAGGCCTGCGTTATGGTTTTCGCAGGATCAATATTTTTAACACGAAGGTCACAAAGGCCACGAAGAGCACAAAGAAAAAACAGTTTTATTGGATACCAGAAAAAGAACGCCAACAAAATGGCTTCAAAACTTCGTGTCCTTTGAGACCTTTGTGACCTTCGTGTTAAAAAAACAGCTTGAAATTTCCAGATGCCAAGTTGTGGGAAGCGGGGGAATACTTTTGATCGTATGACGGAGCTGCATACCTCAAAGACCGTTTAATACGCACGTCTAATTTGTGAGCCGGGATAATACGTTCGTAAGATTTGCTCCGGTTGTAATCCTGCAATAGCCATCCCTTGAGCACCAAATTGGCAGAGCCCCACACCATGTCCAAACCCGCGACCGTCGGAGATTTGCACGGTGTTGCCCACGACCTGCACATTGAGATGACTTGAATAAAGTTTTTGCTTGCTGCTGAGTTTGGCAAGTGTCTGTGATCCTTTTGAGGAGAAGTTACAGGCAAACCGGAACGCCTCAGGGCCAAGCACATAACGGTGATTAAAATGGTCGGTGAGGGTAAATTCAGCAGGGCGGTGGGTGCGGTTGCGTTTGGTGATTTGAATTTGAGTGATCTGCCCGAGCTTTGCGATTTTGCGTTCGGATTTTACGCCCCATGCTCTGATCCGTTGTGAGAGCATCAGGCGGTTGCGCGTGATAGGCCCCCATCGGAATTTTTGGCTATTCGTACACCATGCAGCTCGCTTGTGAGCTTGCAGGGGCGTGATGTTTTGCCCATTGGGAAATGCGATCGCTGCATCTTGTGCTGAGCCCCCGCAGCTACTGGAGTAGTAGCCTGGGACAATGCGGTTGTCATACACCAGCACCATTCCCCGTGTCTGACTCACTGCGTTGCGTGCTTTGAGACTGGCATGGGCTCCGGCATAGGCTTGGCTGGCAGTGCCCGCTTCCATGTCGTAATGCTTATTTTGGTTCGCAAAATGCTGGACGATGGCATAGGACCGGGCGGCAATTGCCTGAGCGGTAAATGCTCCGGGATGCCACTTACTGTAAAGCTCTTTTTCTAGCACCCCCGGAAGATATTTTTCTATCGCCACATAGTTCACCGCATCGAGCGAGTTGGGCGCAGGATCATATTTGGTGGGCCTGCTGTGATGGATCATCACCTTTTGCGGGTAGCTTGTGCCATTGACTTGAATGTGACCTTGCGTGGTGATTTGCAGGGCTTTAAGTCCCCATGCAAATCCTTGGCCGTTGGCAGGCATGATCGCATAGCCTGTGGGATGTTTGGTAATCGTCACCGGCGGGGTGAAACGCGCGGGCGTTGCGCGGCCTTGCTCAGAAGGTGTCGGGCCGATGATTAGATCACTGTGGGCATTGATGACGATTTTATTTTGTCGCCTTACAATCCGAATACGGACAATCGGTTCATGGCCTAGTTGAGCCAAAGGCAGTGTCGGACGAACCGGGATGGACACGTAACCCCCGGGTCTACTCGTGGACAGTATCTGCTGCTGACAACCCAAAAAACTAAGCAGCAAGCTCACCATTAAAACCACCGATGCCGTGACAAGCAGATTGATCGCCCGACGACTCCGGCGAGTCGGAATCGACCATCGCACTTTTAGCGAAGGACCATCGTGTTTAAAATGCATCGGTGGGCGGAGTACCATCCTTGGCACATCTCCTTAAGGAACTTGGCAAAAAAGACAGTATAACATGCCAAGTTGGGCAGTTGATTAATGAACAATGTTTTTTGAGCACAACACAATATTGCTTTAATCATATCTCCGCGTTCCTAGGGTTTGAACTCCCCAAGGGCCAGAACTTCCGAGGGTTGTCTTAAACTTCCGGGGGGAGGGCAAACGGATGTTCCTTAAATTGTCTTGGCGAGCCGTGTTGTGTCAACACGGAATTGACCGTAGGTCAAAAATGTTGCGTTAAAAATACTTTGCAAACGGATTTGACAGTTGAGCGAGGGGCAAAAACGGGTTGACACAGCCTAGCTCGCCAAGACAGGGTGTACATGCGTTTGAACCCCAAGGACTCGGAACTTCACAGAGGTTGCCTTAAACTTCCGGGGGGGGTGATTTTTGCATATTTTCTAGGGTCAAACTAAGCTACACGGCCTTTATAAGTCGTTTAATTGACGAAGGATCGGACATGTTGCTTAAGTCTTTATTTAGCAACGGGTCTTTATGTGTATTTTCTAGCTTGATCATGTTGTGGTTGAGTGGGTTGATGCGTTTTATTGCTTACTGTTTTACATGGGAAAATCACTTTGTCCACTAAGTCTATCCAAAAATTGCTGGTTGCCAATCGCAGTGAAATCTCCATTCGAGTCTTTCGTACAGCCCATGAATTAGGGATCCGGACGGTCGCGATTTATACCTACGAAGATCGGTATGCATTGCATCGTTTTAAGGCAGACGAGGCTTATTGTGTCGGTGAACCTGGCGAGCCGATTCGGGCTTATTTGGATATTGATAACATCGTGGATTTGGCAAAAAAACATGGCGTGGATGCGATTCATCCGGGGTATGGTTTCTTGTCGGAGAATCCATTATTGGCTCAAAAATGTGCAGACGCTGGGATTATTTTTGTCGGCCCATCGGTCGATACGCTTAATCGTTTAGGTGATAAGGTCTCAGCTCGCAAGATTGCTCAAGCTGCGAATGTGCCTGTTTTAGGTGGCAGTAACCAAGCGATCAAGGACGTGAAGGATGGGCAAAAGACAGCGAAAAAATTAGGTTATCCCGTGATGCTCAAAGCGGCTCATGGCGGCGGCGGGCGTGGGATGCGCGTAGTGCAAGAAGCTAAGGATTTTGCGAATGCTTTTGATCAAGCACAGCGAGAGTCGATTAGTGCTTTTGGTAGCCCCGATATTTTTGTCGAAAAATTTATTGCTCGGGCTCGACATATTGAAGTGCAACTTATCGGTGATACCCATGGCAACTTGGTTCACTTGTATGAACGTGATTGCTCCGTGCAACGGCGTCATCAAAAAGTAGTGGAGATTGCTCCGGCCCCCAATTTGGTGCCTGGTTTACGCGAATCGTTATGTGATGCAGCAATCGCCATTGGCCGCGAAGTGTCCTATGCCAATGCAGGTACAGTCGAGTTTTTAGTCGATGCAGACACCAATGAATTTTACTTTATTGAAGTGAATCCTCGGATTCAAGTTGAGCATACAGTCACGGAAGAGGTGACGGGTGTGGATGTGGTTAAAACACAAATATTGGTGGCTCAAGGTCAGTCCTTGGACTGCGAAGATATCGGATTGGGATCACAAGATGAAATTAGCACACACGGTTTTGCTTTGCAGTGCCGAGTGACGACGGAAGACCCAGCCAATGACTTTATGCCTGATTATGGGCGTGTAACGCATTATCGTTCAGCTAGCGGGATGGGGATTCGATTGGATGCGGGGTCTGCTTTTTCTGGGGCAGTGGTGAATCCTTTTTATGATTCGATGCTGGTGAAGGTCTCAGCCCGTGGCAAGCGATTTTGTGATGCCATTGGTCGGATGGATCGTGCGCTGCATGAATTTCGTGTGCGTGGTGTGAAAACCAATATCCCGTTTTTAATCAATGTTCTTGAGCATAAAACATTTTTATCCGGCAAGGCGACCACACGTTTTATTGATAAAACACCTGCGTTATTTAAATTCAAAAAGCGCAAGGACCGAGCCACCAAGCTCTTGTCCTATCTTGGAGAAGTGGTGGTCAATGGCAATAGTTTGGTTGCCGATCGCCCGGTGAGTTTGCGTCGCGACCCCTCGCCCTTACCTAGCTATGACAAGCTTGCTGCGATTCCTGATGGGCCACGTCAGATATTCCAAAAACTTGGGCCCGAAAAATTCAGTCAATGGATTTTGAAGCAAAAGGGCTTGCTCATAACGGACACGACTTTCCGTGATGCGCATCAGTCGCTACTAGCCACGCGCGTCCGAACACAAGACTTACTTAATATTGCCGATAGCTATGCTCATATGGCACCGCAATTGTTTAGTTTAGAAATGTGGGGCGGGGCAACCTTTGACACCACCATGCGCTTTTTGAAAGAGTGTCCATGGGAACGCTTGTCATTGATGCGTGAGCGTGTGCCGAATGTGCTTTTCCAAATGTTATTGCGAGCATCCAATGCGGTGGGGTATACCAATTACCCAGACAATGTGGTTCAAGCTTTTGTCAAGGAAGCTGCGAGCACGGGCATTGATGTCTTCCGTGTCTTTGATGCGCTGAACTGGGTGCCGAATATGAAGGTTGCTATGGAGGCGGTGTTAAATACCGGGGCAATCTGTGAAGCATCGATTTGTTATACCGGCGATATTACCAATCCTTCGCGCACGAAATACGATTTAAAGTACTACGTTGATTTGGCGAAAAAGCTGGAAAAAATGGGCGCTCATATCTTGGCTATTAAAGACATGGCAGGACTATGTAAACCCCAAGCGGCTGCGTTATTAGTTAAGACATTAAAACAAGAAGTGGGCTTGCCAATCCATTTCCATACGCATGACACCGGGGGCATTCAAGCGGCTGCGATATTAAATGCAGCAGGCGTGAAACTCGATATCGCGGATGTGGCGATGGCTCCCTTCTCCGGTGGAACCTCACAACCGAATCTTAATATGCTTGTCGAAACGCTGCGTTTTGGTAAACGTGAGACGGGGCTTGATCCTGATGCGATGGATGCCCTTGCCGAATATTGGCGTTCAACACGAGAATTTTACACCCCGTTTGAAAGTCAGGTTTTGCCCGCAACAGCAGACTTGTATCAGCATGAAATGCCCGGCGGACAGTATACGAATCTGTATCAACAAGCGCGGGCATTGGGCTTAGCGGATCAATGGCATGATGTCTGTCATGTCTATGCACAAGTCAATCAACTCTTTGGAGACATCGTCAAGGTCACGCCAACTTCCAAAGCAGTGGGTGATATGGCTTTGTTTATGGTGGCGAATAAATTGTCGCCAGAAGATGTTTTGGATCCGACGCGAGAATTGGCCTTCCCCGCATCGGTCATTGATTTGATCGGCGGGAAAATGGGCCGGCCTCCCGGAGGTTTCCCCAAGAAAGTGCAAGCACGCATTTTACGTGGAGAAAAAACACTCACGCAACGCCCCGGTGCGACATTGCCCCCAGTTGATTTTGATGCGACCACGCTGAAGGTCAAAAAAATGCTAGGGCATCAACCCACCTCCCAAGAGGTCGTGTCCTACTTGCTTTACCCCAAGGTGTTTGGTGATTTTGTTAAGCATCAAAAAGCCTATGGCAATACCCATATGTTAACGACACCGATTTTCTTCTACGGCCCACAAAGTGGTGAAGAAATTTCGATGGACATCGAGCAAGGTAAAACACTGATCGTAAAATATCTCACCGTCAGTGAGCCTCATCCCGATGGTTCGCGTACGGTCTTCTTTGAACTCAATGGTCAGCCGCGCGATGTGAAGATTATTGATCGTTCACTTGAAACCACGATACAAGCCGCGGTGAAAGCCAATCCAGATGATGCAGGTCAAGTCGGTGCGAGCATGCCCGGGATGGTTGTGACGGTGGTGGTGAGCGTGGGCGATAAAGTTGCTAAGGGCCAGAAACTGTTGAGCCTAGAAGCGATGAAAATGGAGTCCACTGTTTACGCAGAGCTTGGCGGTATTGTCAAGCAGGTTTTAGCACAGCCTGGTAGCCAAGTCTCAGCGGGTGATTTATTGGTGTCGATTGAGTAGGTCATGGATTTACAACATTTGGTAAAAGACGGCTTGGTTGCGGGCGTGACGTATCACGATCAATTGCCTTCGACCAATGATTTGGCTTTGCAATTAGGCAAACAAATGGATTTGCCGCTGCCCCATTTGGTGTTGACGGATTGTCAGACAGCAGGTCGCGGGCGGGGGATCAACCCGTGGTGGTGGGCGACCGGTGCGTTAACCTTTTCTTTGATCGTCGATAGCGCGAAATGGCAGTGGGATGAAACGGATTTACCCAAGTTGCCCTTAGCTGTAGGGGTCGCTGTCTGTGATGCAGTACAACAAGGCTTGCCCGATGCTACGGTGGGATTGAAGTGGCCTAATGACGTGTGGCTTAATGGGCGCAAAGTTGCGGGGATTTTAGTCGAACGTATCGAGCTAGCGGGCGAAGATGGCGGGACTCTCAGCACGGGGCGTTTGGTCATCGGGGTGGGGGTCAATGTGAATAATCGTTGGGATCAAGCGCCGACAGAGATTCGGGGGCTTGGGACGAGCATGGCTCAGGCGATTGACTCGCAACGTAATCCAAGTTCTGAAAAAACGGCTGAGACATTTGATCAGCAGTCAGTTTTACGAGCAGTTTTGCAAGCTTGCTGGTCGTGGTTTGCACAGGTGAAAGTGTCCAGCGGGGGGTTAGATGTAACAACTGGAACGGCTCAAGTTAATAGCGCCAACATAGGTTCGGGCAGTACGCTTCATGAGCGATTGAAGGTTTTGTGTGTATTAACCGGACGGCAGGTGGTCGTGAAGCAAGCCCAGACACAGATTCACGGCTACTGTGAAGGGATTGGAACACAGGGGCAGTTGTTATTGCGCACGGCTACGGGACTTTATGGTTGCACGGGCGGTGTCGTCGAGGCGATTAAGTAGCGTTGGTTCTATCAGTCTTAAACCGCTGCGAATTCTGTTTCGTGGTTGTAAAACGGTCTTAAAAAACCTTTCCGGGGCCTTGCAGGGGGACAACTTCCGGGGTGAGCTGTATCATGTTTACATGTTCGAAGCTGGGATGCTCAAACGCTGGCGATATCGTAAACATGAACAGGCTACGGACTATTCCGGCCTAGGGCTATCGGCTCTAGTGGCGAAGCTTCTAGCCAACCGTGGCGTGCATGATGTCGAGCAAGCTCAATCTTTTTTGAATCCTAAAATGACGCAATTGCATGACCCGGAATTGCTGCCCAATATCTCTCGAGCTGCGAGTCGTATGAGTCAAGCGGTTCGTGATAATCAGCCCATTGTGATCTACGGCGACTATGACGTGGACGGCATCACCGCGAGCAGCATTCTCTGGCATACCCTCCGCTTAGCAGGTGCGCACGTGCGAACCTATGTCCCGCATCGCATCGAAGAAGGATATGGTATTAACTGTCAAGCGGTCACGGCTATGTGTGAAGCAGACCCACTAATCATCAGCGTCGATTGTGGCATCACCGCAATCGAACCGGCTGCCATCGCCAAAGCCAAGGGTGTAGACCTGATCATCACCGACCACCATGAAATGGACGCTGACAACTTGCCTGATGCGTATGCCATTGTGCATCCGCGTTTGCCCGGTAGTGAGTATCCCTTTGGTGATCTATGCGGCGCGGGAGTCGCATTTAAACTGGCTTGGCAATTTGCCCGTGTACACAACGGCTCGAATCGTTTGCCCAAAATCTATCGTGAATTGATGATTCAGCAAATGAGCCTTGCAGCCCTTGGAACTATTGCAGATATTGTCCCATTGATCGATGAAAACCGCGTGATCACCGCGTTTGGTCTTGGGCAGATCAAACACACGGACTTAATTGGCCTAAACGCTTTGATTGATGCATCACGTTTGCGAGATGAAAAAATTGATGCGTATCATGTCGGGTTTGTCCTTGGGCCAAGACTTAATGCTTGCGGGCGGATGGGACATGCTAAGGATGCAGTGCATTTACTGACAGATGCCACGGCTGATGAAGCTGGAGATATTGCGGAATTTTTGACGGAAGAGAATGATCACCGCCGTGTGATAGAAAAAAAGATTGCTGATCAAGCAGCATCACAGGTCATTGATAAAGGTTACGAGCATACGGATCACCGAGCGATTGTGGTGGCAAGTGAAAATTGGCATCCGGGCGTGGTCGGGATTGTGGCTTCACGACTTGTGGGAAAATTTAGCCGACCGGCGATCGTGCTTAATATTGAGGGTGACCAAGCGCATGGTTCGGCACGCAGTGTCGAGGGTGTGGATGTTCATGATGCCTTGCAACATTGCAAAGAATATCTCACGAGTTTTGGCGGACATGCGATGGCTGCGGGATTGCGTTTGCCTGTTGATAAGCTTGATGCGTTTCGTGAAGCCTTTATCGCGTATGTCAATCAAAAGCTCAGTCCTGATGACTTGTGTAGCATTGTTAATATTGATGCGGATTGCACACTTAAAGACCTGACCCTCGATCAAATTAAGCAGATCGAACGGATGGCTCCTTTTGGTCCGCATAATCCCAAGCCGATGTTGTGTGTTCGTAATGTACAACTAGATCGTCCCCCAATGTTCATGGGGCAAACGGGTAAGCACCTGCGTTTATCATTACGCCAAGGTGATCAATACCAAAACGCAGTGGCATTTAACATGGCAGACCTTGCAGATAACTTGCCCGCAGGTGTGATGCTCGACGTGGTTTTTGAACCTAAGACCAATACTTGGCAGGGACGCACGAGTGTGGACATGATGGTTAAAGATATCCGAGTCAGTGAAAAATAAATGAAATCACAATAACTTAAAGCCCGGGGGCTTTAGACCTCGGGACGTTCCCCCGCAAGCCCCCCCGCAAGTCCCCCGAAAGCTTTGAAACGTTGACCATGACGAATACCAACCTTGTCCAGCAACTTTACGAACAGCAGCCTTATCCCGTGCCTCCCACGGATATGTCGGACTTTGTCAATGGGCAGATGTTCCCAGCGGGGTCACCGAAGGATTACTTTCATCTCTATTGGCCGGATAAGCCGTTTCGCCAAGACCTTGAGATTCTCATTGCAGGTTGTGGTACCGCTCAGGCAACCGAGTTTGCAATCACCAATCCCAAGGCTCACATCACCGCAATTGATTTAAGCAGTCGCAGTCTTGAGCATACAAAAATGCTTTTAGAGAAATACAACTGTAGCAATGTCACGCTCCATCAGATGTCACTTGAGTTGGTGGGAACGCTTGGCCAACAGTTTGATTTGATTATCTGTACGGGTGTTTTGCATCACATGCCTGACCCGGATGTCGGACTTGTTGTGCTGCGTGAATGTTTAAAGTCTGATGGCCGATTGTTAGCGATGGTTTATGCAACGTATGGCCGCACGGGGGTGTACATGTTTCAGGAATACTGTCGCTTATTGGGAGTCACATGGGCTCCTGGAAGTTGTGAGCAGATGCGTCAGGTGCTTAAGCAGACACCTGCGGATCATCCCATTGTTTCGCTTGCCAAACGCACGCACGATTTGCTCAGTGATGCGGGCATGGCAGACCTGCTACTACATCCCCAAGATAGAGCGTACACCGTCGGGCAGTTAATGCAGTGGTTAGATGATTGTGGTTTGGGTTTTGAGCGTTGGCTGATGCAAGCACCGTATTTGCCTCGGTGTTGTGTGTTAGCGCAAACCCCGCATATGACCAAGCTCAATACGCTGCCAATGGATCAGCAATATGCAGCGGTGGAGCTTTTTAGAGGTAACATTCATATTCACACGTTCATTGCCAGTGCTTTACAATCACCATCTGTGATCAATTGGGAAACGGATCAATGGAAAACGCTTGTGCCTATTCGCATGCGGGGGGTTACGGTTCAAACAGAAAATTTACCTGCGGGCGCATTGGCGAGCTTGCAGCAAGCAGGGCATCTTTTCCCTGTTGCGTCTGTGCTTCTTACGCAAAGTAATGTGGCGATGTATCAGGCCATTGAACAGGGTGTGACGTTGGGTGAGATTTCAAAAAAACACCCACAAACACGAGATTTTTTCAAAATGCTCTGGGACTTTGACCAAGTGTTTTTCAGGAGGGCATGATCGATGAGAATTCGGCTTGTTGGATTGATATTGTTGCTGCTAATAGCGCCCGTCTGTTCTGCTCAGACCACCATCTCAGCAGGCAAATTACAAGCTGTGGTCTCGCCTGAAAAAGGTGTGACCC
>JAESSU010000425.1 GCA_016763955.1 Phycisphaeraceae bacterium
TATTTTCTCCGGATGCATAAGTAATATACCGTGGCGTTAAGAAGCTATCTGAAGCATAGGCAGACCTTGACAACTAGTCAAGGTATTTGTATTAACATTTAAAATTATTTGCATTTTTACATTATATTAACAACTTTTATCGACATTAACTTGGTAATACAAGTTGGGGCGATATGATTAAGACATGTCAACACTCACCGTCCCCAAATACCAACGCGTCAAACGCCAACTCATCCAAAAGATCGAGTCCGGCAAGTTCCCTCCCGGAAGCCCATTCCCATCAGAACACCAATTACTCAAACTCTATGATGTGAGTCGCCCAACACTTATCCGCTCGTTGCAAGAACTTGTCAACGATGGCTATCTCACCCGCCAACGCGGCAAAGGCACGTTCGTCGCCAAACGACAACATCCAAACGAATCCCCCTATGGCAAAGCCGCCTCACCAACCAGCCCCCTAACAGTCTTTATTTCTGAAGACATCGCAAACCTGTCAGGCCCGGCACGTGAGATTCAACTGCGCATTTTACGCGGCATCCAAGAAGCTCTGGGCAATGCCTACAACAGTGCCGCCATTCGCCATACTCCTCGCAACGCCGTTGACCCGCAAACGCTCGCTTTTCTTGAAACCACCCCACCAGGAATCGCGATGCTCATCGAACCATCCTGCTTTACCACACTCAAACCCATGCTCTGCGAACACGGCTGGGAAATTTGGTCCATCAATGAAAAGACCGACGACGGACATTGCGTTTATATTGACCAACAACATGCAGGCTACTTAGCAACACGCTTTTTAATCGATGCGGGGCGCACGAAAATCGCCCTACTCAATGGCCCCTGCCATACCTACTGGGGATTTGAAGCTAGAAAACAAGGCTACCTACAAGCATTAAATGAAGCAGGCATCTTGCCCCAGAAAACACGCATATTAGAAATGCATCACAGCATTGACAGTGAAGCGGGACGCACCATGATGCGGCAACTGCTTAAAAACAAAGTCGATCTTGATGGCGTCGTAGGAGCCAGTGATTCCAAAGCAATGGGCGCCATGGCACACGCACGAGAATGCAAAATAGATGTCCCTAGCCAAATCATGTTCGTTAGTATTGATAACACGCTAGCAGAACAAGCCGACCCACCGCTGCCTGCTGTTGCCATGCCCCTTGAAGCAATGGGATACCAGGCCGCATCACTGGCCCAACTCACGTGGACACATCGCAAGATGTTTACACCCTACATTTCACAAACCTGTTTACGCCCATCACTGATCGAACGCTAAAACAACTTTTTTTAAGACTTTATTCAATCTCACAACCACAACCGGAATTTGACAAATGACTTTACTCACAGAAACACACACTGCTCCAACGCCCTGCAAGTCACCAACCATTCGACTAGCAGTCATTGGCCTTGGCCTTCGCTCGACATGTATCACAAAGCTTCTGACCCAGTGTAATCCCCATGCCCAGTTAGCCGTCTTAGTCGATCCCAATCCAGACAAAACCCAGCCGCTGATTGACGAAAATAAAATTCGAACCAGTCGCCATATGGCCACATACAACAGCGTCCAAGACATGCTCAAAGCAGGCCCGGAGATCGATGCCCTGATCATCGGCACACGATGCAATCTACACACACCCATAGCCATACAACTCGCTGAATTAAATTTACCGATGTTCTTAGAAAAACCCGTCTGCATCAACTGGGAACAATACAAACAACTTGAACAAGCCTATGCCCGCAACCACGACAACGTACTCGTGTCGTTCCCATTACGTGTCACCCCCCTACTTCAAGCCGTTCGCGAATATGTCATGCAAGGCAGACTAGGAACCCTTAACCAAATCCAAGCAGTAAACAATGTCAGCTATGGCAACGTCTATGTCGATAGTTGGTATCGTGATTCAAAAATCACCGGCGGACTCTGGCTCCAAAAAGCGACCCATGACTTTGACTACATTCACCATCTAGCCAACGCAACCCCAACACAAATCACCGCAATGCACAGTCGCTGTATTTGGCAAGAACCCGTAAGCCATCAAGATGCAGGCTCAGCCATCGTACAATATGACAGCGGGTTTCATGCTAATTACACACAAAACTTCATCACACGCCAGTCAGCAGGCAAACGGGGCGCAACACTCACCGGCGAGGACGGGAGCATCAGCTTCGACTGGAACACCGACCGTTTCACATTCCAGGCACACAAACAAAACCGCGTGGAAAACGTGTCAATCAAAGTCGAAGACGGACATGGCGGTGGCGACCAGAAACTCGCGGAAAATTTCTTAGACTTGATTCGCAAACGTGATGTATCACAGTGCACAATGCATGCAGGCTTACTTTCAGCAGCAACCTGCCTAGCAGCTCGTGATGCAGCCAACCAACGAAAAGTCATCGCGATCCCCACTCCCTTCATTAACCAGCAGCCCATGATCCTCCACCAGCATGTTGAGCCACTAGATTAAATATCTTCTCCATTGGCTTACCGTCTACTGCGATAGACGGTGGCTACATGATGCTAGGAAACACATCGTCAACAACTCTACCGGCGCCGTATAACGATGCGGCTAGTGACTGTGACAGAAGTAAAAATGCGATCAATACCGCAGGTCACTTACTTTGAGCTTGGAGTGCGGGTTCGATGCCTTCACAGATTACGTGAAGCAGAAAGTGGTGGATTTCCTGAATCCGGGCAGTGGTCTTTGTGCCGGTGACGATGAGGTCTAGGTCTGCAAGCCCCTTGCACTTGCCGCCGTCTTTGCCAAGGAACGCGATGCAATAAACGCCACGTTTTTTAGCTTCTTGCAATGCTCTGACAATATTCTGTGAGTTCCCCGATGTGGTAAAAACCACCAGCACGTCCTCTGCTTTACCAAAAGCATTCACCTGACGAGCGAAGACCTCGTCATATCCATAATCATTGCTAATCGCGGTCATATCACTGCCAAGGGCATTGAGACATATCGCGGGATAAGGATTACGGTCATCACAAAATCGGCAGACCAACTCAGTGGTCAAATGCCCCGCATCAGCAGCACTTCCGCCATTACCACAAGCAAGTAATTTGTGACCAGAAGTTAGACATCCAGCCACGCGTTCGATGACCTGTTGCATCAAATGATCTATTTCTGGCAGATGAGCTAGCGTCTGCTCAAGTTCAGCAAGGCTGCGCATCATTTGGGAAAGACCTACGTTCATAAGGGGATCTCCATGTTCATTTGTGGCCGGAGCATTGTAGCAGATTCAACCGCATTTTTTGTTGTTTAAATGTCACTACCCAACCCCCCCAAAAACATCGCTTTATGGCAGTGAAACATCATCATTAAAAATGAAAACGGGAAGCACTTTTAAGCAAGCGCTTCCCGTTCTTATCTTTTATAAACACTTTGCATTGATGAAACACAAAGTATAAATCCCGAGGGCGGGCTTATTGAGCTTCGCCTTCCCATTGTCCATCAAGGAATCCTGCGAGCTTGCGAGCCCGAACGGGATGTTGGAGTTTGCGGATGGCCTTAGCTTCCACCTGACGCACACGTTCGCGGGTCACTTTAAAGATACGCCCCACTTCTTCAAGCGTGTAGGTATACCCATCACCAATGCCATAACGCAGCTTAATGATTTCACGTTCGCGGTAAGTCAACGTCTTAAGGACCTGCTCAATACGACTGCGAAGCATTTCAGCAGTGGCAGAGTCCGTTGGGTTCTCTGCTTTTTCGTCTTCAATAAAATCACCAAAGTAGCTGTCTTCAGATTCACCCACCGGGCGATCCAGCGAGATCGGATGGCGACTGATTTTTAACACGCGCCGAGCTTCAGTCACGGGCATCTTGGCAGCTTCAGCGATTTCTTCAATCGTCGGTTCACGCCCTAATGCTTGCAACAAATTCTTGGCAATATTGCGTAGCTTACTCATGGTTTCGATCATGTGTACCGGAATACGAATGGTACGGGCATGGTCGGCAATTGCGCGTGTGATCGCCTGACGAATCCACCATGTGGCATAAGTTGAGAACTTGTAACCACGCTTGTATTCATACTTGTCCACTGCACGCATCAGGCCAGTATTGCCTTCCTGAATAATGTCCAGGAACGATAAACCGCGGTTGCGATATTTCTTGGCAATGGAGACCACCAAACGAAGGTTGCCGCCAGAGAGATCACGCTTGGCTTTTTCGTATTCGTCAAAGACTACTGTGATATCTTTAACACTGTCTTCAAGGACTTGAGGCTCGCTGAGTACCAAACTACGCAGGCCAGAAAGCTCTTCTTCCATCACCATCACGTCTTCAGGATCGTAACGATCAGGATAGCGATCAGAATGCGTCAGATCACGTTGCAACTGCTTCATTTTCTGACAGATGCTCCGGAGCTTATATAGCAAAGGCTGAACCTTACTTGTGCGCAAGCTCAGCTCTTCGATAAACGTTGTCATCTTACGACGACGCACGCGGATGCGGCTACCAATTTCTTCAATCTGCTTAACAGGAGGTTTAGCCTGAGCATAAAGTTCTTCGAGCAAGTCCCATTCCTGACGATTCACATCCAAAAGACGACGAACCGTTTTGAGGTTGTTAGGAATCCGCGAAGCAATTTTATTCTTGGCATCTTCTTCTGCTGTGGAAATCTTCATCGTGCGATCAAAGGGTAATTCACCATCATGGACCTGCGTGAGAATTTCAACCGCAGCAGCCACGCTGTAATCATTTTCAAGTACCTTGCGACGGAAGATCATTCGACACGTTTCAATCTTCTTCGCAAGACGAATTTCCTCATCGCGTGTCAGCAAGCTGATCTCACCCATTTGAGTCAGATACATACGAACCGGGTCGTCAA
>JAESSU010000426.1 GCA_016763955.1 Phycisphaeraceae bacterium
AATTGACCGCAGGTCAAAATATGGCGCCAAAATACTTTGCAAATGGATTTAACAGTTGACCGCAGGTCAAAATCGGGCTCACACAGCTCGGCTCGCAAAGACAGGCAGTGCATGCGTTTGCCCCATTGGTCTCCCGTGGCGATCCCAGTCTTCGCTGCGCTTAGACATGGGCTTGGCCCTGCTGATCCAAAATGTTGCGTCAAAAATGCATTGCACGTTGATTTTGCAATTGACTGCGGGGCAAAATCAGGCTGACACAGACCGGCTTGCACAGACAACTAGTACATGCGATTGCTCTGAAGCATGTGACTTTTAATCTCCAAATCTCTGATGCATTAGTTATACTAATAGTCATCGTTTTTATTGATTATGTAATCATCTCATTTGTTATTTTGACAAGGAACACACATGCAAAAACAAACTCACTGGCGACAGAAACTTGGAGCAGGCTTGCTGGCTTTAACATTGGGCTTTGCCGTTTCAAGCGTTAATGCTCAAAACCTGATCACGGATGGTGATGCCGAATCTGGCAACGTCAAAAGCTGGCTCCGCGTCACATCTGTGTCCGACGATGCTCACGAGGGCAAGCACAGTTTTCAGGTGAATGGCTTTGCCAATGTCCAGAACAAACAAATAATCGCTATTGATCCTGAAAAAACTTACACCCTTTCAGGCTGGTTTAAATCTGCAGGCGAAAAGCCGAGCAAAATCTACTTCGGCTTTGCTCCCCTTGATGACAAGAAAAGAACAATCTATCCGTGGCAGATCAATGCGATCAAAGGCACGCAAACCACATTGGTCGAAGCTTGCACCAAAACAGACACTGTGCTGAAGGTCGCAGATGCATCCAAATGGATCGCACATAGAAATTGCGCAGCAGCCTTTGATGTCGCAGCAGATTTCTCAGATTTGCCGAACCGAAAAATCAGCAACTTGGGCATCACCGCTGTTGAAAACAAAGGCGATCATTGGGAAATTACATTCTCAAAACCCTGTAAACAAGCCAAAGAAGCAGGCACTGCCATTCGTCTTCACCGAACATCAGGAACCTATATCTACGCGGGGGCAGTCAACAAAATCGTACCCGGCCAATGTACCCAGTACACGGCCAAGATCAAAGGCCATTCAATCAAAGGCACGACCATCAAACAATTTTGGGCAGGAACCCAATATGTCAGAATCTTGATCCTGGCAAACTATGCTATGAAAAAAGAAGGTGTCCTCTTAATCGACAACCTACAACTCACCGCTGAGTAAGTTCACCTTCGAATCTACAATGTTACATTTTACAAAGGTCCAATCCTGCATCGGGTTGGGCTTTTTTTTAATTAGAGCACGGGCGTTAAAGGGGCGGGGAATCCTAGTGTTCGCTGATCGTACGATCCCCAGTGTTGCTGTGACTGCGATGGACGTGCGATCCCAGTCTTCGCTGCGCTTAGACATGGGCTTTGCCCTTTTAGGTGGTGATCATGCTGACGATTTGATAGGTTGCAAAGGATGCGCCGTAGGCTAACGCGGTCATGTAACTAAGTTGGAAAAGGGCCCATTTCCATGATCCAGTTTCGCGACGGGTCACCGCTAGCGTGGGTAAGCATTGCATCGCTAACACATAAAACATCAAAAGGCTCATGCAAGTTGCAGTGGAAAAGAGCAGTGTGCCATCTGATCTGCGCGTTTGACGAAGTCGATCATAAAAAGTATCGGTATCATCCTCTGCGACTTCTTCACCCACACCATAGACGACAGCCAATGTTGAGACGATCACTTCACGGGCTGCAAAACTACATACGACCCCCACGCCAATCTGCCAATCAAAACCAAGCGGGCGGACAACGGGTTCGATGAGCTTGCCCATTTGTCCAGCATAGGAATGTTCCAGTGAATATTGCCCTTCCAACACGTTTGCTTGATATTTGAGTGTTTTGGCTTCACTGTCCTTGCCTTGGATGGTGAGTTGTTTAACTTGCTGATGCATCTGAACCACTTGCGGTGGCGGGGCCGATGTGGGGAAGGTTGCGAGCACCCATAAGGCAATGGAGATTAGCAGGATAACGGTTCCTGCTTTTTTGACAAAGATTTTTGCCCGGTCATAGGTAATTAAAAAAGCGGTACGGAAGCTAGGGATTTTGTAGCTGGGCAGTTCCATGACCAAGGGCTTGGACTGGCCGGAAAGAATGGTTCGCTTAAACACAAAAGCGCACACCAGTACCGCAATAATGCCCAGTGAATAAGCTGCGGTAAAGAGCAATGCAGCCTTAACCGGCTCATCACCAAAGAGCAGTGCGGTCACCATGGCATAGACTGGCAAACGCGCGGAACACGTTAGCAACGGCAAGGTCAAAATCGTCACCAGACGATCGCGTTTGTCTTCAATGCCTCGTGTCGCCATGATGCCTGGGATCGCGCAAGCGTGAGCAGATAACATCGTGATAAAAGCTTTACCCGGCAAGCCTACATGACGCATCAGACGGTCCATCACAAAGACCGCGCGTGAGAGATAGCCTGTGTCTTCCAATAGTGATAGACAGAAAAATAGGATGCAGATTTGAGGCAGGAACACGACCACGCCCCCGATTCCGCCAATGATGCCATCGACGATGAGACTGTGAAGATGCCCTTGGGGAATATAACTACCCACAAAATGTTGAGCCCATCCAAAACCAGCTTCGACTAAATCCATCGGGATTGAAGCTAGTGAAAAGATCAGATAAAACACGCCCACCATGATGGCAAAGAATCCAACCAACCCAGCAACGGGATGTGTAAGGATGCGATCAATGCGGTCGGTCCTGCGTCCGACAGCCACACGCGAGGACTCAAGGCATTTCTCGGTGACTTGCTCTGCCCAGTCGTAACGTCCCTTAAACGGGCATGAACAGCCTGCGCAAGTGCTATGAAGCAATTTCGGGACTGCCTGAGCGATTTTTTTTGATGAATGGAGAGATTCAGAACCTGCTTAAACTGCTCAACACCTTCACCGGTTCGAGCCGAAACGGGAACCACTGGGCAGCCAAGTTCAGAAGCAAGTTGGTCTGCATCAATTTTCAAACCATCTCGCCTTGCAAGGTCGATCATGTTTAGCACAGCAATGGTTGGAACCTTCAGCTCAATGACTTGGCTAATGAGAAAAAGATTGCGTTCAAGATTCGTTGCATCAATGATGACCACCACGGCTGAGGGCTTGGCCATCCCCGGACTGTAGCCGAGAATCGCATCGCGACTGACACGTTCTTCATCCGTGGCTCCTGAGATGCTGTACAAGCCGGGCAAATCGACAATGTTCACACGGTGACCATCGGGCAGGTCCATGGAACCTTCGGTTTTTTCGACGGTGATGCCTGGGAAGTTGCCCGTCTTGGCACGAAGTCCTGTTAGACGGTTAAAGAGAGTCGTCTTGCCTGCATTGGGATTACCAATCAAGGCAATGACGTTCTCTTTTCTGACAGGCTGAAGAACCTGTAACGACACATCATCATGGGGCTTAGGCGGGTGGGTAGTATTAGACATGAAAATCACTCACAACAATTAGCCTGGTGACAGGCATCAACAGTAATACGTTTGGCAAGGCGCCTAGCAAGACCGATTCGCGTCCCTAGGACACGGAGAATCATAGGATTGCCCTGCTTGATCAACTCGACTCGGCGACCGACGCAAATCCCCAGCGCTTTAAGACGATCCGCTTGCACCTGATCAGATTCATCGACTTCTACAACCAAACCGACCTGATTTATACCAAGCTCACACAGGCTCAACTTCACCCCCGTGGGCATAAGCTGGTTAAGTGATATAGACGCTGGTGTTTTAGTCTGAGCCATCGATCAGTCCTTAATTATCACAAAAATAGGAAAAAGCACTATAGTGTTATTGCGACACAGTTTCAACTACATGATATCCGCAAAATCAATTCACCTGCAAGTAAAATCTCCGTACGTCCTGTTAATTTATGATGATAAGTTATTTTACTTCAACATCTGACAGTTATGTATTTTTTATAAAAGGGTAAAAAATCAGCCCGCCAATGAGCGAGCTAATTTTTATCTTTGTTAGTAAGTTTCTTGGATCAGGGCATCTGCAAAGCTTTTGCGAAGCTACTAATGCGAGCATCTGCGTGACTTGCTGCGGCTGCCAGGGCATTGGGGTTATGCTTGCCATGCACAGCTAGGTATGCCAATCTCACGAGTACATCATTGGACATACTTGCGCCGCTGTGGAGTTTGGAGAACATGGCTTGGCCTTGAATATCCGAAGGTGCAAAGAGGACCATCCATGCTTGGCCCATTGAGCCTAGATTATCAAACTGAGCATTCACAGCCGATGCAATGCGTGTTGCGACTTCCTGTGTTTGGGGCAATTTGTTAAGTGAATCCGAAAGTCTGCAAAGTGTCGCAATAAGCTTCATATGGCTCAACGCATCTTTTGGTGATTTGAACTGACTAATCCACGCATCGACATTTGCAGGTGTTGGACGCAAGGCTGTGCGGTCCACAAACTTGACCAATACCACACCGCCAAGGGGGCCTGTGGTTAAAGCACCTTGTGGCGAAGTCCGGGGGTCTAGCACTGCGGTGATGGAAAATCCAATCGATGCAGCAGGATTTAGAGCCATGAGTAAACCCAATTGGCCACGATCCAGTCGCACGGGAACGGTGATCGTTTCGCGGGCATCAAGTCTTATGGTCTGAGCCACATCCAGTAAAATAGGAGCCATGCCTTTAATGGGTTCACCACCACGCCAGGGGGCGAGATAGATTGCCATGCCACTAGGCAGTGTCCCAGTGGGGCCAAGTGTCAGCGGATATTCAGAACTGTTACGCAACTTGACCTTCGCAATGATCGGTTCGAGATAGCTATACTGCGTAGGCAGAACTTCAACACTTAAACTCGTCCAAACATTTTCACGCGCTTGCAAGGGCATGAGAATATTTACAGGCAGGTTGTTAATTCCCTCAACGATTTTGACAACCCCACCTCCGACCATCACGGATTTTCCAATGGCTCTTAGGTCACGGGCCGCAAGCATCGCTGCGGGTGAAGTCCCTGCCATGCGAATGGTTTTCTGAAGATAACCTTCATACAACTGCGCATCCTGAGCTTCGGTGCATTTAGCAAGTCCGTAAACCGCCCACACGTCGGACTCGACTAATGGGTGCAAGACATTGGCTGCTTCATCTAATTTGCCGTTGCGGTAATGAACCCAACCTAGCGTGCGTTGGATCAGGGCATTTTCAGCATTGGCCTGAGCATAAGCACTCACAGCTTGCTCAAAACTCGGCGACAAATTCGGGCCAAATACGGCGGTCCACCATGCCAATTCTAGTGCCGCCTGAACATCTCCCATATCAACACGTTTTTGAAGTGTATTGCGGATCGCCGTAAACGCTTGTGAAGCTTCGGACGTTCGTCCATCTTGAGTCAAAATAGCAAGACGCAAGACCTGTGCATCCACAGGAATCGCAGACGCATCCGCTTGCCCTGCTTTATAACCCAGTGAACTAATCACCCGTAGCATGTTATCTGTATGACCACTGGCAGCTAAACTGATCATCCAATTAGTGATAAATTCATCGCCGCCTTGCTTGATGCCCAATGTGCTAGCAATCAAATATTGTTTTTGTGCATCTTCATAAGCTCCCATGCCACAAAGCAAAACAGCCATCAGATGACGAGGCATGTCATCCATCGGCGAAGCTTTAATCATGCGCAACAACATCTCACCCACAGCATAATTAGACCCCCCACGCGTCACTGCCAACTCATACATCTGGCGAGCTGCATCACGATTAGAAGAATCCAACTGAGCCGCAACCTTAAGCCACTGACCAAAACGATTCTGATCACCTAACGATTGGTACAAGCTTGCAAGGTAACTCGC
>JAESSU010000427.1 GCA_016763955.1 Phycisphaeraceae bacterium
AGGCGGAAATGTGGTTTAGGTCCGGGATAAGAAACGGAAATATCGAATCTAAGTACTGCCTTGGGAAGCTCGGTTTATCCGGTGCGTTGACGAGTGTATCGATGGAAGAATCCCTTAAACTCCTTCGTGACTCAGCAGATAGTGGGCATGTATTCGCGAAAGCGACCTATGGCAAGCATCTCATACGGAAGGTGTCAACCTCTTTGCGACAGTCTATCCGATAGATAAACTACGAATTGGTTGGCGGCGAGCCGCCGCCAACGTTGGGAAGTTGACGGGTGCCGTTGTGTCGATCAGGCCGTTTTCCTGAAGTATCGGATTGATGGCGACTTGAGCCGGTGGCAAGGCCACTTTCGGTACGCCGTTGACGAATCTTTCCGGATGGTCGGCGTATTGGCGGTGTAGCGCTTGTTGTCGTTGCTTTGCAAGATGGAGATAGCGTTTTGTAAAAACCTGTTCGGCAGTAAAACCGGCCAGACCGCTGTGTTGGTGTTCAAAGTTGTACCACTCGAAGTACCGCGCGCACCAGTGGTCTGCGTGTTGATAGTCATCGAACCGGCCGGGGTAATCTGGTTGGTATTTCAGCGTTTTGAAGCCGCTCTCGCTGAATGGATTGTCATTGCTCACCCGTGGTCGGCTGTGGCTGGCGGTCACGTCCATGTCGCCAAGCATCTCCAGATAACTTTTAGCGATCATCGGCGAGCCCCTGTCCTGGTGGATAGTGAGTTGCCCGGCCGCAATGCGGTAACGCGTGGTCGCTTCGCTCATCAGTTGTTGGGCCAAGGCACTATTTTCTTTACGCGAGAGCATCCAGGCCAGAACAAAGCGACTGTATAAATCCATCACGACGTACAGCGACAGATACTCCCCACGGCGTACCGTGGGGAGTTTGGTCACGTCCCACGTCCACACCGCATTCGGTTTGTCAGCCAGGAGCCGGGGAATGGCATGATGTTGTGCGGGTCGTTGTCGGCGTCGCTCACCGTTTTGCCGGTTTGCTCGTAGTAATCGGTGCATGGTACTGATCGAGCAAAGATATTGCCCTCGGCTCAGCAGCGCGTAATAGACCTGCGCTGGCGGCTGATCCTGGTAAAGGTCACTTTGCAGGGTGTTTAAAACGCGTTGGCGCTCAAACGGTTTGAGGGCGCGCGGTTGCACGCTGTGCGTTCGCGAGAATCTGGCTTGATGCGCTTGTTTCGCGCAGCGTTGTCGGCGATAGTACGTGCTGCGGTTGACCACTAAGGCATCGCAGGCCATCCGCAAGGGCATGCGCCTGGGGCGATCATGGATCAGGCCCGTCACGATTGGCTCTGGCCCGAGCGCTCGATTTGATCGAGCATTTGCATGGCTTTTTTTTGGAGCTCCAGGCAATCGTCTTTGATCTGAATTTGACGCGTTAAGCGAACCAGCTGCTTTTCCAGCTGCGCAATACGTTTTTGCTCCGGGCTGAGCTTGGCGCGCGGGCCGGGCTGCGTCTTGGCCAATGCATCCAGATCGCCTCGGTCACGCTCTTTACGCCAGTCTGACAGCTGAGATGCGTAGAGTTTTTCTCGGCGTAAAAGCGCGCCAATTTCACCGCGCTGGCATTGCTCTACCTGACTCAATATGTTCAGCTTGTATTGCGTCGTAAAACTGCGCCGAGTGCGCTTCTCAAGAGCCGGGTCGGGCTTAACTTGGGTATCTTTGCTGACATCGTGCGGCTTGGGCATGTTGGCCTCTCATCAATCACCCTGAATCTACATTATCTCAGACGGACACTGTATGAGGCGAGGTTGACACACAGGGCATCCAGCGTGCCAAATTCACAAACAAGACGGCGATATACCACGGGACGTAACCGTCAAATCAATATCAAAGCAACAGCAGAGACAATCGATAGTCTCTACAAAATTGCGGACAAGCGTAATGTACCTTTAGGCGAAGCTTGCAATCAAAGCTCTTGAACGCCAAGACGACTAAACGATTACCTATCAGGTAGAAATGGCCTGATAGGTATCTCGCGATCACTATCGAATTTATACAGCTACAAGAATCTGGGTAATCCCCCCAAAAAAATTCGACCCTTGGTGCAGCGTTAAAGGCTACGCAGTCGGATGAGTTGATTCCCTCGAGCCTAATAGCGGTATTTGAAAACGGCAGGCTATGAGCGAACCTATCAAGACGAAGGAATCAGTGGTATGACTTCGGTATTTTGAGTAGATCGAAAAACGCTTGTAAGAACTCCAAAAGAGGGAATTAGAAATTGACCGATAGCGAATGGGAAAATCAATTTCGAAGTTGGGCTGAACCCCCATCCAAAACCGAACAAACACGATGCGACAACGCCATATCAGCCGTTAGGAATGCGGTTTCAAATTCCGAGCCGCTAAAATATACGACGAAGGTTTTTGTCCAAGGTTCCTATCGCAATCGAGTCAACGTCAAAAAAGATAGCGACGTAGATATCGGTGTCCTCTATACCGGATCATATTTTTTGGACCTTTTGGCGGGTGGACAGGATCCACTGAGTGGGGCAGCAAGCTACGACTATGCAAGTTTTAAGAATGATCTTGAGACGGCGCTTAGAAGTCATTTCAAGATGGGCGTTGAGAGAGGGAACAAAGCGATCAAACTTCGCGAAAACACCTACCACGTCGATGCTGACGTAGCACCGCTGTTCCACCTCAAGAAATTTGGAACTTATGGAGAGTTTCTCCGCGGCGTTTCGTTAGTACCCGATGACGGCAGTCGCCGGATCGACAATTACCCGGAACGCTTAGCCGATGATTGGCCGAATGTGCCTCTGCACTATGAAAATGGAGTCGAAAAAAACTCGGCCACATCACGCCGTTATAAGAGCGCCACTCGCATCGTCAAGAAATTATGTAACACGATGGCCGATGAGGGAAACAATGCCGCAAAAGTGATTCCTGGCTACCTTATCGAATGTTTGATATACAACGCTCCAAACAGCTATTTTGGTGCAAACTCCTGGCTGGAATTGGTTCGTTCGATTTTCTGTTATATATGGGTAGAGACCAAACTCGAAGGTGACTGTAGTAAGTGGACAGAGGTCGACAGGATTAAATTCCTGTTTCACTCTTCACAACCATGGACGAAAGAACAAGCCCACGCATTTGTAGATACGGCTTGGGACAGGATTGGAGTCAAGAGTGCCTAAGCGTATTCATATTATGTCGTTTGTCGGGCTCACCATCGTGGCCTGGCTAGTTGCACTGTGGGCACAGGGAATTCCCGTACTGACTACTGATTTTCTAAAACCTTTTAGTATTGTTGTTGGCGTGATTGGCGCCGTTGCAACGATATTCAACAAATGGGCATGGTCCTGGGCCGTTTTTCGGGGCTGGTATATAAATCGACCAGACATTCGCGGTACTTGGAAGGTCATACTGCACAGTAATTGGACGGATCCAAAGACCAGCAAAGGCGTTCCACCCATTTGCGCCTATATGGCAGTTAAGCAATCTCTAACCACACTCAGCCTTCGCTTGATGACACCGGAATCACACTCCCGGTTGATCGCGCATAGCATCGACATTGAGAATGATGAAATATTTCGCCTCGCGGCCGTTTATCGCAACGAACCGAAGCTAAGTCTGCAGGGTGATCGCAGCGAAATTCATCATGGATCCATGGTGTTGGAAATTTATGGGACACCGCCGATCTCCATGGAAGGGAATTATTGGACCGACAGAGCCACGCGCGGAACTATGAAACTAATAGAACAAAAAAATGAAGTGTTCGATACGTTCGAAGACGCCAACAGCGCTTTTACGACGATCTCTAGCTAGCTGTCTGCCCCACGATTAACTGAATCACCCTGGGTTTCAACTGACCAACTTCTGGGGGTCAGTTGAAACCCGGGGCGATTCATACACCGATGTAGAAAGGAGATGGCAGCGAATGGATTTCGTCCGAGGCACTGTTACAGGGAGTGGCTATGTCAGTAGCTGACATGATTACTCGCCAAGCTGCTGGCGCAACTTTTTTTCGAGCAGATTTACATATCCATTCCTATGGCGCATCGCACGACGTTGCTGACCAAACAATGACCCCCGAGGCTATCGTAGCAATGGCTGCCGCTGAGAACATCTCGGTTGTCGCTATCACCGACCACAACGATATTAGCAATGTTGACCGTGCCGTGACAGCGGCTGAAAGTACCGATGTCTTGGTCATTCCAGGCGTCGAGCTGTCCACGTCGCAAGGGCATCTTCTTTGCTACTTTTCCACCCCGAAAGAGTTGGTACGCTTCTTCGCACAGCTCAACATTGCGGACCCAGGAAAAAACACATCGCGGTGTCAGCAATCGATTTTGGAATGCTTAAATCAGGTCGAAAATCTCGGCGGATTCGGGATCTTGGCCCATGTCGATACCCCGGCAGGGTTTGAACACGAGGTACCTGGCGCATCCCCCCACAAGGTTGATGTCATCTGCCATCCTGGGTTGCTTGGCATCGAACTAAAGAACGCAGCATCTGACATCTCGTTCTGCCCTAAGGATCCGAACACAGACCGAACACGCATGGGAAATAGCCGCATCTCGCGCCTGAGTCTAGGGTCCAAGCAGTTTCTCGCCAGAGTGCTCAATTCCGACGCGCATGCCTTGACCGCCCTTGGCCGCAATGCGGCTAACGCGAAGCGTGTCACGCGGTACAAAATGGATGCTCCCAACTTCGCGGCGCTCAAACTGGCGCTGGAAGATGCAGATGCACGCGTGCGCATAGAGGATCAAATTCCATCATCCGTTCCCCGCGTGCACGGCATGGCGCTGAGTGGCGGCTTTCTGAACGGCCAGGTCATCCGGTTCAGCCCCAACCTAAATTGCATTATCGGTGGGCGAGGGACGGGGAAATCGACGACCTTTGAAGGTATTCGTTGCCTGATTGAACACTCCGGGGAGCCGAATAAGCTAGTCGATTCGGAGGTGTGGCCAGACCAGATCAATATCCTCTGGCAGGACAAGGCCGGGCAACAACACAGCCTGATGCGACACAAAAACGAGGAAATCAAAAACCTAGACGATCCTGATTTTGGCCCCTGCCAATTTGATATCGACTGCTTCGGGCAAGGCGACGCTGTAAAAATTAGCCAGCATGCTCAAACCAATCCTTTGGTACTCCTGACTTACCTGGACAAGTTCGTCGACTTGAAAACGCCGCTAAAGGATGAGGATATCGCACGCGATGAATTGCTATCGTTACAGACGGAAATCGAGAAAGCAGGACACAACGTCGAGCTGATTCCCCAATATGCTCGGCAGTTAGAAATAACCACACGACAACTCGCTGCAATGCAACAGCCGGAAGTAAAAGAACTCATCGAACTGCAGCGACAGCTCGCTACCGAACGAACATTACGCATCGACATAGCGACGAAACTCGAAAGGCTGAAGACTGGCGATGATGAAAGTGTCTACAAAACGATACCTGGAGAAATCGTCGCCCTAGCGGATCCCGCAGCCCTCAAACTAGGTACGGCCGAATATCAAGCCATCGTCAATGAGACCACTGCTTTGCAAAGTACCGTTGGAGAAGCCCAGAAGAAGGTAATGACGGGAATTTCTGAGCTTGAAAAGGTGATCGGCACCCAAGTCGGGTCTGGAAAACGAAAGAACAGGATGCACAGAACAAAATCGATGCGAAAAAGAAAGAGCTTGAGGCCCTTAAAATCGAGTTCGATATGGCCTTTATTGCCAAACTCACTCAGGATGAAGCCGCTGCTCGGAAAAACGTGCGTACCCTGAATGCTTGGAAGCCACAACTGACGCGCCTGAAGACCAAGCGTGCTGCGGCCCTGGCGCGTCGTTGGAAGGCACGCGATCGCATCGCCACCCTACGAGAGATGTTCGGAAGGCAAGCCAGCACCACCCTTCGGGAAATTCTGACGGATTTGCAGGTCAGTCTCAAGTACTCGCGTAACGCCTATTCTCCTGATGGAGCGGCGCAAATCATTGAGGCTATGGGATGGCGCACTAACCAACAGGTGCGCGCAAACTATCTGGTCGAGAGCCTAACAATACCAACTTTGTTGGAGGCCATTTCGAAGAAAAACGTCAACGCACTTACCAACGTCAAAACGAATGATGGCATTGCTGTTTTCGATAATAAAGAAGCAGAGTCCATTCTCGAAAAACTGGCGGAACCATCGATCAAATTCGTACTTGAGCGTGTAGCACTTCACGATTTACCACGGCTTCGCGTCTCGCGAATAATCGACGATGGCAGTGGCGGAAAACGAGCGATGACGCGGGAATTTTCCAGACTGTCATTAGGACAACAACAATCTATCCTGCTGGCGCTAATGTTGTCGGCGAATAGCGACAAGCCACTTATCATCGACCAGCCAGAAGACAATTTGGACGGGGAGTTCATTTATTCAACGCTGGTACCGGTGTTGCGGATGGCAAAGGAACGTCGGCAGATCATAATCGTGACGCACAATCCTAATGTTGCGGTCCTAGGCGACGCTGAACAAATAATCGTGATGAAGGCCCACAACGATCGAGGTGAAATCGTCGCACGCGGATCAATCGACAACGCAAACACGCGGGATGCTGCGTGCGCCATCCTGGAAGGAGCAAAAGAAGCATTCACCCGACGGTCGAAGATGTATGGAATTGCGTTGAAATAGCGATTTCGTTTTCTATTCTATAGAGGCCCTTTAGCGAGCGCCGGTACCACCCACGGCGAGCGACATTTTTACGGCGGAAGCGAAAATCGCCAGATCCATGTAGGAAAAACGATCTCGCTGGGGTCAAATTGGTCAACCGATAGCCTTCTAATAGCCCCTCATAGAGGATGGCAATCAGCAATGTTGGAAGCTCAATAATTGACTTTAAAAGTCGGACTATCCTCTGGCCTGAGTTTTCGCCGATCATAAATCCGTGTCGTCGCAATGTTCGCGTGTCCCAGCCATTCCTGAACCTTGGCA
>JAESSU010000428.1 GCA_016763955.1 Phycisphaeraceae bacterium
GCAGATCATCTACAACCACCACCAGACCGGCCCCGCCGGGACCGTGGTGTTCATGCCGCCGTTCCGCGACCCCTTCAACTACAACTACGACCCGCTGGTGATGAGCTCGCTGGCCGAGGTGGGGGCGGCGATGCACAGCCGCCTGATCGCCGAGGGCAAGCCCGGATCGACCATGCGCAGCGGGGCGACCTACTCCACCTGGAACAACGGGATGGAGCGGTCGATCACCTACTTCCATAACGCCGTGGGGCTGCTGACCGAGATCATCGGCAGCCCGACGCCGACCGAGATCCCCTTGCTGGCGCGGAACCAGATCGCCCGCAACGACCTGCCGGCGCCGATCGCGCCGCAGACCTGGCATTTCCGGCAGTCGATCGACTACTCGCTGACCATGAAATTTTTTAACGCCAAGTCTTCTACCGGCGCTATCTCGACATAGCCAATGGAAAGAAAAATGGGTTTGTTTTCTCGCTTTGCTTTTTGGAATGCTTCATCGCCCCATGGGAACCAGTCCACAGGATTCGCTGCATGTTGAAGCAGATAAGGACTCTTTTCAAAAACAAGTCGATTGTACTGGTCCCCCCCATCACGAGGAAGCTTAGCAAGGTCCTGCTCAGACGGAATTGCTTTGCGGCTTGTTTCTTGATTTGAAATCAATTTAATGGGGCCATCAAGCAATGCGTGCTGCACATTATTTTGGGTGTAATTTTTTTGATTCAGGATATAGAGACAGCCTAAAAATCCAGCCAATATCAAAAAGCAAAGCAATCGCGTGCGTTTTTTAGATTGCGCCATGTTTGTATTCGTTTCTAAGAGAATTAGGAACCGCTAACCAGACCGTTAACTGTCCGGTGATGTGCATATACCCTTTATAACTGAATTGAATCCAAACACAAAAAAAGCCCCGAGGAAAATCTCAGGGCTTTGTCGCTTAAAAAGCGAGGGTGACGGGATTCGAACCCGCACAAAAACCGCTGTTACGGTAGTGTCAGAGCCGATTCAGGCAAAAAAACGTCCACACACCCCAGAAATCACTGATTCTGACCTGCTAGAAGTGATTTCAAGCTGGTCAGACCTACCCGACCCCATACGTATTGCTGTTCTTACTGTCGTTCGTAGTGGGAGAAGGGACGCAAGGAGCAGCACTGCTCCGGTCCCTTGGGTTTCTGGTGATAACCATCCTGTAAAAGAGGTTCAGCCATGAGTGAGCCCCAACGAATTGGAATCATTGCACAAGCTGTCATGCACCGGTTGAACATGGAAGCACGTCCCCACGCGGCGATGGGACCGGCGGCGGATGAAGCGCAGCGCAAGCCGTCCGAAGGAGCAAGGCCCGCAGGCGAAGCCGAGGACACGCAGCCCGCCGGTAAGGGCCCCATCGAGGCCGAAGCGAGTGAGCCCTTAGGCTCGCTCACGACCGTAGGCCGGTCCGTCGATGCTTTAGCATCGACCCACGGTGATGATCTCGACTTCGCGTGTGCTGTCCTTCCCCTGCTGATTCAATCCGCACGTTATGCGGGATACACACAAAGCAATTCTCGCGAAGAGAAGCACACAATCAAAGTCCTGCTCAGTCACCCTGATCGTGAGGCATTGATTGTCACGTTAGGTCGCTGCAAGTTACACCAATTCGATCCTCGTCGTAAACGTTGGAGTATTCCTAATCGCCCACGTTGGCGGCATTCATTCTGCCATCTGCAAGACAAGTTATTTAAGGGTCATGTCCCCAGCTGGCTTCGTCCTGGCTGTACGTCCTGCGGTCGCATCATTACCTGAAATCAAACATACAAAAAACCGCTGCCCTGTGATGTTTGGATACGTACACGGCAACGGTGAAAGGAACATCATGAATCTTAGCACAGACAATCAAATGAACAATAGTGATGAAAACGAACAGATTAGCACCTGCCCCCCCTCTGTAATACGGGGGGCAAAGTTACATGAAGCAGAAATTGGTATCGATTGGCTACGCTTCACGATGCCGTTTAACCGTCTCCATCAAATGACAAATAAACTTGCAAAGTATCTAGGCAGCCATCACAGTAAACCCGGCATGTGGGGCTATCGTGAGCGTTACCTATTTGCTTGCGGTGCGTTTGTCACCTTCACCGATGCAAGCCGTGAATGCTGCGTTGAGCTGACCGGGGACACCTGCAATCAATTGGGGCATGATGCCGTCATGGAGATAATGACATGGGCTTACCACCAATTTGCACGAGCAACTCGAATCGACATCAGCTTAGATTTCAAAGGCCAGAGCATCGGCTTAATTGATAATGTCATCGAGTCCTGCAAACGGCAAGAGCTTTGCAGATGTCGACGATGGGGAACAATTGATCAACACACTGCCAGCGGCGAATGCACCGGCTACACCGTCAATCTTGGCAAGCGTGGCAAAGACGGTTCCGGGCGATTCGTTCGTGTCTATGACAAAGGGCTTCAATCTGGTGAAGCTGCAAAGGGAGAATGGGAAAGATGGGAAACCGAGTTTGCTAATGATGCAGCGAATCAAGTCTGCGTGAAACTTGTCCTGTCAGACAACTGGCCACAAACCGCTTCTGAACTGGCATTAGGTGCAGTCGACTTCCGTGAACAAACCGGCTCACGTTCGCTTAAGCGGCGTCTAACCGCTCAATGGTGGGCAAGGTTCACCGAATCAATCAACCTTGTGCTGGTGCGAATCAAGCACATCCCAACCAATATTGATCGCTATGGAACATGGCTGTGCAAAAGCGTCTTTCCTGCGATTCACACGATGGCTCATCACTCAGGCCAACCGGTGATGCAGGTCGTGCAATTTTTTGTAGGCAATCAAAATCTCGCTAAATCGGTGGAAGCAGCATCGCCAGTTGTCTGGGCTTACATGGACATGCTCCAACCTGTTTAATTCTTCATTTCACAGCTTGCAGCTAAACCTTCTAGCGTCATCTGACTTGTAATTTTGTCATGCGGAATTAGCAGATATCGCCAAGGCTTACCATTATTTTCGGTGGCATGCTGCGTTGCATTTTTACACCATGTCACTGCTGCGGCGGCTTTGGCTAAAACTATCTTATCTTCCATTTCACTTGCCCGTTTGGGTTCGCAAAGTAGCTTCGCTGTTTTGGTTTCAACAACAAAATCAGGCTCATAACGATTTTCATTATTGTAGTAAATTGGGAAATCACCTTTTGCTGGTTTAAACCATTTCAACACCTGCGTATCATCTTCCAATAGGACTGCAAACTTTCGTTCAGAATCAGAATCAAACTTCTGGATCGGATAAAGACATCTCTCAAAGCTACCAAAGACCATCGATTTAATTTTGTTCTTCAGCCCATCTAGAATTGTATTTCGAAAATTTCGAAAATCTTCATCTGCTGCGGCTGTGTAATTGTTTGATCGCAAGGTCTTGAATCCACGCGTCACTTGGGCTTCATAATCACTGGTATTCTCAACAAAATGCTGCTGCATCTGCGAATGAATCAGCTTTACAAGTGACTGCTGATGGTATTGCAAAACATTCGTTACTTCATCTTCATCTTTGAGATACTCACGAAGTCGATTGACCACTTGCCCCGCAAGTTTATAAAGCAACTTGGCTTGTTCGTCATAACAGATGTCGTCACGATCAACCAACCCACGAATCAGATAATCTTCCGGCCGTTTTTCTTTAACAATACCTGATCCATCTTGAAGTCGATATTTTAGATTTTCATGCAAGTGCTGGATTAAGATATCCTGATCGACGGGCTGCAAATTGATGCTCTGAACACCCAAGTCAAAGTCCTCGTATTCACAACTTACTTCGCCCTTGGGCACAACAACGATCTTGGGAATGTCAATTGACATATCGCTATAAAACTTCGTGGTTTTCTTGACCACATCTGAAATATTTACTTGGTCAACAACCCCTTCCAACACGCCTTGTTTGATGCCCACCATGTCCTGAACTTTCTGGACAATTTCTTTTTGGACATCCTCGTCTTGCAGTTGATCGCTGCTATTGAGTCGTTCATACTGCTTGATAACCTCGAAAGTCACTTGGGCTACCTTGGTTTCTTCTGGTTTCTCAAATAGGAACTTGGGTTGCGTGGCCGCTTGGCTAGACTTAGCTTCAGTAATTTGCGTTTTCGCAGTGCATGAAATCATCTCCTCGAAAGTGCTTTTAACCTGCACGGCCTTGCATCCTGCTTCAAGAATGTCTTTCCCAATCATAATGCCAACCCGAATGATTGAATTGGGATCATTGGCATGATCAACAATCTCTTGGAATTTATCGTGAGAAACAATCGTCAGACGATCCACTGCCGGGACACCCACACGCTTGCCATAGGGCAAACGTAAACCACGCCCAATAGACTGCTCCACAAGTGTTTTTGAGTTGGCCGCACGCAATGGGACAATGGTATACAGATTGGTGACGTCCCAGCCTTCCTTGAGCATGTTCACATGAATGACGATTTCCACTGGATTGTCCGGATGTTCAACCGTCAGTAACTGCTGCACGACATCATCTTTTTCACTCCCGGTAATGTTAGAATGAACCTGGATGACTTTACCCTTGTACCGGCCATCAAAGAAGTCATCGCCTTCAATGACTTGCTGCAATGCGCTGGCATGGGTGGTATCCGCCGCCACCACGAGCATAAACGGCTTAACGCGGGGCTTGTCATTGTTTAACGCATAGACTTCTAGTTCCACCTTGGTGTTTTCATGGATGCGTACACCGTCTTCAAGCTTGATTTTTTCAAGCCCTTCAGGCGTGTATGCTTTGGCATCAAAGTTCTCACGTGTCGCGACAGCCGGCTCTTTGACAAAGCCGTCATTCATTGCAGCAGACAAGGGATAACTGTAGATCACATTTTCAAATGGGATCGGAGTTTGTTTGCCTTTTTCTACCTGTGGCGTAGCCGTTAGTTCCAAGCCCAAAATCGGCTTGAGTTCATTAATCGCACGAATCCCCGCTGATGCCCGATAGCGATGGCTTTCATCCATGAGCATCACCAGATCATCCAAACCTGCCAGATAATCAAA
>JAESSU010000429.1 GCA_016763955.1 Phycisphaeraceae bacterium
CCCTTTTGAGTCTCGAATATTTCAGCCCTGGCGTCTCTAACCATTTTGTTAGTGGAGTCGTCTGATCGAATAACGGCCTTGAACTCGTCAAGTTTAGCTTGAATTGGGGCCTTCTTAGCCTCCAATGCTTGAAACGATGCTGCTTCTTGTTCTGTGAATTTACCTTTCATGTTATACCACCGTCCAGCTTGAGGTTGTCCAATCGATTGTTAATGTCTCACCTGATGCCAATGTCAGGTCAGACCCAAAATCAAAATGCCCCAGTAATGGGTTGGCTGGAGAGGTTGGCGTATCGTCGTATATCACAACATGGCGGAATGTGGCTACCGCACCTGAAGCAGTTAACACCAAATCGGTGAATAATTGCGTGAATGTGCCGGTAGTTTGGCCGCTAGATGAAGTGGTTATATTTCTGCTTGAAAGGTTTGTGTACGCTATTTCTGTTAAATTTGCCAAAACTGAGTTAGTGGCAACCGGAGCATTACCGTTGGTTGTCAGCGCTATCACGAATTGATCACTAGATGCTGTATAGACACCTTCCATCCAGTCTTCAACAGTTTGCTGAAATTTGTTATATGTAGCCATCTATTGAGCCGTCCACGTAGTTGTTGAATCTATTTGTTCTGACCATGTAGTTGAGGAATCCGCTTGACTTGACCAAATTGTCACAGAATCAGCCTGTATTGTCCATACTTGCGCCGTTGAACTGAGAGATACCGTTGTTCCATTATACACGTAAGACCCACTTCCTGCGCCTAATACCAGGCCTCTCAATAAACCCGCGTTAGTGCCAGTGTAAACATAAGATCCTGACGCAGCAGCCATGACCAAGCCGCGCTGTAAATTCGCCGCTGTGCCAGTGTAGGTATATGAGCCTGAATTGGCGACAAGGTTTCGCCCAACCAGCAAGCTAACGACTGTGCCTGAATAAACATAAGCCCCGGAGTTCGCTATTAGATCGAAATCGCCAGTAGGTGTAAATGTTAGCGTTGCAGCTGTTCCAGTGTATGCATATGAGCCACTATTGGCAGTAAGAGTAAAACCTCTGTCTAAGGCAGTAGTAGTTCCAGTATAAACATATGAACCAGAATCGGCGGCCACTATTAAGCCACGCTGAAGCTCTGCTGCCGTGCCTGTGTATGCGTAACTCCCAGAATCAGCCACAAGAGTGCTCGCACCACCAACAGGAACCTCAAACGCACCCAGATCAAAATTGGTATTCTGTGGCCTACTCGTTCCGACAATATCAGTCGATGGTATTGTTAAATTAGCCGCTGTTGCTGTGGCGTGTACGTCTTGAGCTGCGTTATTTGTAGCGTTGTCGAATAGCCTTAAATCATATGGGCTTGTGGTTGTGTCCAGTAATATGTAATGGCCGGAAGTATCTGCATCATCAATATCCGCATCTTCGACGTTATTCGCATAGTTTTCTGTCGCTGGAGCGTTCTGCATTGGTACTACTGTACTATTAGTTATTAGCCGCTCAATGTTTCCTGTCGTATTTGCTGTGGTACTGTTTGTACAGACATTATAGTTAACGCTATTCATGTGGCAAATAGTGTTGTAGATATTAATAGTCATCGTGCCAGACGTATTCTTTCCAACTAAACCGGATCTACTTGTCTGTGAATCAGAAAACCCAATGTCATAACCGGTACAACTGTTAATATTTACGGTACCACTAGCTGACCCAGTTAAATCCAAACACCCGCGCATTACATTGTAAAAATGGCACTGCTCAAAGGTGGCGTCTGTTGTCGTTTCTGTATAAAAAACGTCCTGCTCGTTATTCCGTGATGCAAACCCTAGTACACAATTTTGCGCCAAAAATGTATTTGCTACGTTATTTCTAAATACCTCGTCAGATGTTCCAGTAGACTCGTTTTGAATATCTAGCCCAATGAATGTAACTGAGCCCGTGTCCGTTATCGTGAATGAGTGGCCTGAAGAGGTATTTCTGTGCCTAAAGGTTGTCTCACCTGATGCCCATGGTCTACCAATATGCTTTGAACTTCCTGTCGCCTGCATAGTGAGAGCGTCAGTAACAGCTATCTGTGTGTCTTCGTCCCCGGTTGTTGCGTTCCATGTTTCGGTGATGGTTATTACATCGCCATCACCAGTCGATGCATTTTCAACCGCTGCTTCTAAGGAGGTGTAATCGCCGCCGCCATCTTCCTGTACGCTAATCGCTGCCATTAGTCGAACCCATCCACAAGGTTAGATTCGAACTGGGCTAACGTCATTTCAACCAAGTCATTTCCTTGAGCTACTAAATTATCTATCCCGTTGGTTCTGATATGGTACTGCCTGTGCATGTGCGCAACCCTTAGAGTGTCGTTGACCACCGAGTCTAGCTGCTCGAATGTAATGACCTTGAGAACTCTAACGCCTCCACCTGCAATAGTTACATCATCAGATGTTACGCCTAGCGATTTCATGCCATCCTTGAATCTGTTCCGCTTTTGCTGGGTCAATCGGGGTCTATTAGCTTTATTCTGCTCAGTGTGACGCACGAAAAAGTAGGTATCTTCTTCGGTTACCGTGAACTCCTCAATCCAAATACGGTTATATTGATCAATATCAGCTTTGGTTGCATCAGAAGCGCGAAATATTAGGAAGTCAGGTAGCCGCTCTTTGCCTCCCCACACCGCTGGAGTCTCTTTGACGGTCTGACCTATAGCGCCCTTGTTATATATTTTCCGCGCTCTTGCTTTGACTAGAAACTCGACAGCCATGTATCCCCCGATTTTATTATCAGAATCATAACACACAGGCAAAAAAAGACCCAGTTGGGGTCTGGGTGAGTGGGTCACATGTAGGGATCACCTCCGAAGTAACCGGGTTTTCTAGATGTATTTAGCTAGCTTATCCCTTGTCGGTGGATTATTCAATTAGGCGAAGACTGCTATACCCATCATAGCGCAGATGAATATATATTCAGCAAATACCAAGAATGCTGTGTTTATTTCCACGTTCCTACGAATCATTATCAACACCTTTTTCAACCAATACGTCAATGTGCTTGCAGAAACACTCCATAGCTTTCTTGTTACATTCGGGGCAATACGGTACTGATCCCACGGTTACATCATGGAATAACCTAACCGTTGTAGCTTTTGGGTTCATCAAGAAATCACCTAAATAGCTTGATCCCTTAACCATGTTCTCTAATATCTTATCTAGCATCGTCTCGCCCTCTGTATCTATTAAATATAGCTGCAAACTTCTGATCTGTGAAATATTAAATTGATCTATTTATAGTCAGAATTAAATCTC